>JAZSPX010000022.1:0-12758 GCA_045537675.1 Candidatus Faeciplasma sp.
ATACGACGCCGCGGAGCTTGCCCTTTTTGATCTTGATGCCGCCTGCGAGGGTTGAGCCGTCGAGAGCAACGGGAACGAGTGCCCCCTCGAACACGTTTGTAGCGGCTGTTACGATCTGAATGTCCTTATCGCCGACGTTAACCTGACAAACAACGAGCTTGTCAGCATCGGGGTGTTTTTCAATCTTTAAAATTTTACCTACAACAGTGTTGGTAACGTAGTCTGCTTCGACCTCATACCCCTCGACCTTGGAGCCTGTCATGGTCATATCGTAGCAGAATTTTTTAATAGGCTCGTCGATAGTTACGTAATCGGAAAGCCATTTCATGGATAGATTCATAACATTACCTCCTTAATTTAGAACTGGTCTAAGAATCTTAAGTCGTTTTCGTAAAGAAGTCTTAAGTCGTTGATGCCGTATTTACGCATTACAACTCTTTCAAGACCTAAGCCGAAAGCGAAGCCTGAATATTCATTGGGGTCGATGCCGCAGTTTTCAAGCACCTTGGGGTGAACCATGCCTGCGCCCAAAAGCTCGACATAGCCTTCGTTCTTGCACATCGAACAGCCCTTGCCGCCACAGTTGAAGCACAAAACGTCAACTTCTGCCGAGGGTTCGGTGAACGGGAAGTGATGAGGGCGAAGTCTTATTTTGCAATCGTCGCCGTAGAGGCGCTTCATAAGCATATCTAAGGTGCCGACAAGGTTAGCCATGGTGATGCCCTTATCAACGACCAAGCCCTCGATCTGGTGGAAGAGGGGCAGGTGTGTAGCGTCGACAGCGTCGGAACGGAAAACTCGGCCGGGAGAGATTACACGGATGGGGGGCTTTTTATTCTCCATAACGTGGATCTGAACGGAGGAAGTCTGGGTTCTTAACAAAATGTTGTCGGTGATGTAGAAGGTATCCTGAGTATCGCGTGCGGGGTGGTCAGCAGGAATGTTGAGAGCTTCGAAGTTGTAGTAGTCATACTCAACCTCGGGTCCTTCGGCAATGTCGAAGCCCATGCCAAGGAAGATCTCCTCGATCTCGTTCATAACGGCATTCAAGGGGTGAAGCTTGCCGACTGTCTGGAGCTTACCGGGAAGGGTTACGTCAAGTCTTTCCTCTTTAAGCTTCTTTTCGGCGAGGGCGGCTTTAAGCTCGCTTCCTCTTGCCTGAATTGCTTCTTCAATGTCAGCGCGGATTTTGTTTGCGAGCTGACCGATAATGGGGCGTTCTTCTGCAGAGAGGGTTGCCATCTGCTTTAAGATTGCGGTGAGTTCGCCCTTTTTGCCAAGGTATTTGATTCTTATGGCGTCAAGTTCCTTGGCATCTGAAATCTTTTCGAGTTCGGCTTTTGCCGCAAGCTCGATTTTTTCAAGTTGCTCTTTCATTTTCATTTTCCTTTCGTTTATATTGATAAATTATTTACTAACAAGATATGGAGAAACTCAGGCGGCAGTCCGACGGTGGAGCCGCTTCGACGAAGGTGAAGCGGTCAGCGGAGGGCGCCGCCGTTTGGGTAAATAAAAAACGCCATGCCCCAAACGGGACAAGACGCTATCTTGCTATACCACCCATTGTCAGAAGCCAACACTTCTTACCGTCCATAACGCTTCGGTTGCGTTCCCGCCTACAACAAAATAAGCTTCAGCAGGACCACTCGTGAGTGAACTTCGGTTAGTTTTGGAATAGTCGGCTTGCAGCTTAGTGCCGACCTCTCTGAAATCCTTAGGCTAACTTACTCTCTCAGTCATCGTGTTTCGATATCTTTTGTATTGTAACACATTGAAATTCTAATTTCAACTGTTTTTTGCAAAAATTTTAACTAATTCTTCTGCGCAGGTGATAATACCGTCTGCATTTGCGGCTTTTAATGACTCGTAATCTCTGAAGCCCCATGTGCAGCCAAGGCATTTAATGCCTGCATTGTGTGCTGTTATAACGTCAACGTCCGAGTCACCGATGTGAAGGCTTTCCTCTTTTCTGAAGCCGAGAGTGGACATAAGCTCGTTTTCGGCGGTGGGGTCGGGTTTTTTGGGTATTCCCTCCCGTGCGCCAAGGACGTAGTCAAACATCCCCTCGGGGAAGAGTTTGCTGATAATGGCTTTTGTGAAAGCATCGGGTTTATTTGACAAAACGGCGAGTCTCATACCTGAATATTTAAGCTTTACAAGTGCCTCTAAAATTCCGTCATAGACAAAGGATTTATCGGCATAATGCTTTGAATAATAGCTTATGAAATAGGCGTGGGCTTTGTTTAAAAGTTCTTTATTGTCACGCAGGGATTCGGGTAAGGAACGCTGAATGAGCAACAGCGTACCGTCGCCGACAAAGCTTTTATATTCCTCGATGCTGTGTGTAGGGAGATTTAATTGGGTCAATGCATAATCAACGCTTGCGGCGAGGTCGCTTATGGTGTTTACAAGCGTACCGTCAAGGTCGAATATTAAAAGCTTTATATCAGCTGAAGAAAACGTGTTCAACAAAGATTTTCACTCCGATTGCGATTAAAATTAGCCCTCCGACTATCTGGGCTTTATTGTTTAACATATCGCCGAATTTTTTTCCGATGAATACGCCTGCAAGACAAAAGGCAAAGGTTGTGACCGTTATTATTGCGGCGGCAGACAACGCAAGCGACATTGAATTCATTACAGCGGCGAAGGAAACGCCGACTGCAAGCGCATCAATACTGGTGGCAACACCCTGAACAAGCAAAGCGCCGACGGTTAAAAAGCAGGTGCTGTCGCACTCGTCGTCATTCTTCAAGCCGTCGATAAGCATTTTACCACCGATGAAGCCCAAAAGAACAAGGGCGATGTAATGGTCGAACTGTGTGACATATTGCGTGAAGGTGCTGCCCAAGAAATAGCCGATGGTGGGCATTAAGCCCTGAAAGATGCCAAAGCACGCGGCAATGGCAAATGTCCATTTTAAATTAACATTCTTTTTAGTCATGCCGTTGGTGACGGACACGGCAAAAGCGTCCATTGAAAGACCAACGGCAAGAATTAAGATTTCGATAATTGACATTAACTGATACGCCTCGAAAAAAATAAGAATTAATCCTCGAGCTTGGAGGCAAGAAGAGGTGAATATTTATTCCTGAACTCGGTAAAGGTGCCGTTATCCAAAGCCTCACGGATACGTTCCATGAGAGTGTTGTAGAAATAGAGGTTGTGCTGAACGGCAAGGCGCCCTGCAAGCTGTTCGTTTGATTTAAAGAGATGGCGAACGTAGGAACGGGAGAAGTTGCGGCAGGTCGGGCAGTCGCACTCGGGGTCGATAGGACGCTCATCAAGCTCGTATTTCGCGTTGGTTGCGTGCATAATGCCGTTCCATGTGAAGATAGTTGCGTGGCGTGCGTTACGTGAGGGCATTACACAGTCGAAGAAATCGACACCGCGGTAAACAGCCTCGATAATATTTGTAGGAGTACCGACGCCCATTAAATAGCGGGGCTTATCTTTGGGCATAAAAGGCTCGACACTTTCGATAATGCGGTACATATCCTCGGTAGGTTCGCCAACGGCAAGGCCGCCGATAGCATAGCCATCAAGGTCGAGGTCGCGAATCTGCTTCATATGCTCGATTCGAAGGTCGTCATAGGTACAGCCCTGGTTGATGCCAAAAAGCATCTGATTGCGGTTTATCGTTTCCTCTAACGAGTTGAGGCGGTTCATTTCGGCAATGCAACGCTTAAGCCAGCGTGTCGTACGCTCGCAGGAGTTTTTTGAATAGCTTTTAGTAGCGGGGTTTTCAACACATTCATCGAACGCCATGGCGATTGTTGAAGCAAGGTGAGACTGAATGCGCATGCTTTCCTCGGGTCCCATGAAGATACGCTTACCGTCGACGTGGGAATTGAAGTAAACGCCTTCTTCTTTTATTTTACGAAGCTTGGCTAAAGAAAATACCTGAAAACCGCCTGAGTCGGTTAAAATGGGGCGATGCCAGTTCATGAACTTGTGTAAGCCGCCCATTTTGTAGATAACCTCGTCGCCGGGGCGGACGTGGAGGTGGTAGGTATTGCAAAGCTCGACCTGGCATTTTAAATCTACAAGGTCGATAGACGATATTCCGCCCTTGATTGCAGCAGCAGTGCCGACGTTCATGAACACAGGGGTTTGAATGGTGCCGTGAACGGTTTTAAACTCGCCGCGGCGAGCAGCCCCCTCCTGCTTTAAGAGTGTAAACATTAAAATTTCTCCTTGAAAATCAGAATCCGAGCCAGTGTGCAATTACCCAGTCAACGCCTTCAACAAGCTTCATAGACAAAGCGAGGTAAATGCCGATGATTGCTAAAATTGCAGTAGGCAGGAAAAGCTTCCAGCGCTTCCACTTGAAGACCTTCCAATATTCGTTGCATTTTGCAAACATGATGAACCAATAGATTGAAAGAGGACCGACAACGAGTATGTAGAACTGGCAGCAATAGCCCAGCAAGAACGGAAGAAGAACCAAAAGCAGGATCGTGAAGCGCTTAAGCTCTTTTTCGGGGCGGTATGTCGCCTCGTAGGGGTTGTCGGCGTATTTTGATAGTGATTGCAAGTCTTTTCTGAGTCCCATAATAGAATGTTCCTTTCGTTATGTGAATTTTATGATAGCGGGGCGGAGACCGACGTGCGCCATTTTAAGTTGAGCGACAGCGAAACTTGAAAATCGGGCGCGTGTCGGGGGGGACCCGCTGAGCGGCAGTTTGATGTTATTTTCCGAAAATAGCCATGCTGTCACCGAAGCTGAAGAAGCGGTAACGCTCGTCTACTGCGGTTTTATAGGCGTTCATGGTGTTTTCATAGCCTGCAAAAGCAGAAACCAGCATTATAAGCGTGCTTTGCGGCAGATGGAAGTTTGTTATCAGACCGTCGAGCACCTTGAACTTATAGCCGGGATAGATAAAAATGTCGGTATTACCTTCGGCGGCTTCAATTTTCCCCCTGAAGGTGGCAACACTTTCAAGTGTGCGGCAAGAGGTCGTGCCAACGGCGATAACTCTGCCGCCGTTTGCCTTTGTCTGATTAATTATATTTGCGGTTTCGGCAGATATTTCGTAATGCTCTGAGTGCATTTTGTGGTCTAAGACATTATCCTCTTTAACAGGGCGGAAGGTGCCGAGACCGACGTGAAGCGTTACACGGGCAATGTTTACTCCCCTGTTCTTCAGATCCTCGAGCTGTTCGGTTGTGAAGTGCAAGCCTGCCGTGGGTGCGGCTGCCGAGCCTGTTTCACGGGAATATACCGTTTGGTAACGTTCTTTATTCTCTAACTTTTCGGTGATGTATGGGGGCAGAGGCATCTGACCGATTTCGTCGAGTACCGAATAAATCGAACCCTCGCACGTGAACTTTGCAACACGGTTGCCGTCTTCTAACACATCGACGATTTCGGCAATAAGCTTGCCTTTGCCAAAGCTGAATTTTGTGCCGATTTTAGCTTTTTTGCCTGGGCGGCATAAAATCTCCCACACCATGTTTTCACGCTGTTCAAGCAGTAAAAATTCAATAAAGCTGCCGTTATCCATCTTCTCACCGTAAATTCGGGCGGGTAAAACTCGTGAATCGTTTATAACTAAGGTGTCACCTTTTTTAAGATAATCGCATAGATTATAGAAGTGGTCGTGTGATATTTCGCCAGTGTCTTTGTTCATTACCAAAAGGCGTGACGAATTCCGGGGTTCCAAAGGCGTCTGGGCAATCAGTTCTTCGGGCAGGAAGTAATCGAAGTCAGACGTCTTTAAGTTGTTCAAATCGAGCATTTATATGTTAACTCCGTTCTAATTTAGCTTTAAAAGGTTGAAACAGTTTAGCACATTAAACAGTTGACATCATTCTAAAGCAGTGATATTATTAAATGAGATACTTAATATGCTTAGTATATAAATTTCAATGCATTATTTTCTATTATAGTGCATCTTTAAGCATTTTTCAACTATTTTATATCAGTTTTAAGTATTAATAATTT
Source organism: Candidatus Faeciplasma sp. (assembly GCA_045537675.1). Lineage (GTDB taxonomy): Bacteria > Bacillota > Clostridia > Oscillospirales > Ruminococcaceae > Faeciplasma. The sequence goes on from JAZSPX010000022.1 coordinate 5,948, forward strand.
ATTAAGCCTTTGGCTAAAAAATATGGAGGAAATTATGAAGACATACAACGTTGGTATTATCGGTGCAACAGGTATGGTTGGACAGAGATTTATTTTGTTGCTTGCAAACCACCCCTGGTTTAATGTTAAGGTTTTGGCTGCTTCTCCCCGTTCGGCAGGTAAGCCTTATAAAGAGGCAGTAGGTGCTAAGTGGGTTATGACCTCCCCTATTCCTGCTAATATCGAAAACATTATTGTTAAGGACGCAACTGCTGACATGGAAGAGATTGCAAAGAGCGTTGACTTTGTATTCTGTGCAGTTGACATGAAGAAGGACGAAATCAAGGCACTTGAAGAAGCATATGCGAAATTTGAATGCCCCGTTGTTTCGAACAACTCGGCACACAGATTTACTGCTGACGTGCCTATGGTAGTTCCGGAAATCAACCCTGAACACATTGAAGTTATTAAATATCAGAGAGAGCGCCTTGGTACAAAGCGCGGCTTTATTGCTGTTAAGTCCAACTGCTCTATTCAGAGCTATGTTCCTGCGCTTCACCCCTTGAAGAAGTATGGCATTAAGAACGTTTTAGCTTGTACATATCAGGCAATTTCGGGCGCTGGCAAGACCTTTGAAACATGGCCCGAAATGGTTGACAACCTTATCCCCTTCATTGGCGGTGAGGAAGAAAAATCGGAAAAAGAACCCCTTAAGGTTTGGGGCGAGGTTAAGAACGGTGTTATTGAAACCGCTTCTTCGCCTGCAATTACAACACAGTGCTTAAGAGTACCCGTTTCGGACGGACACACTGCTGCTGTATTTGTAAGCTTTGAAAACAAGCCCTCGAAGGAAGAAATTTTGACAGCTTGGAAGGAATTCGCAGGCGTTCCTCAGGAATTGGAGCTTCCCTCGGCTCCCAAGCAGTTCTTGAACTATTTTGAAGAGGATAACCGCCCTCAGGCAAAGCTTGACAGAAACTTGGAAGGCGGCATGGCTGTTTCTATCGGCAGACTTAGAGAAGACACACAGTATGATTATAAGTTTGTATGCCTGTCTCACAACACATTGAGAGGTGCTGCAGGCGGCGCAGTATTGCTTGCAGAGCTTTTGGCAGCTAAGGGATATTTTGACTAACTAACCAAACACAACCGAATAAACAATTTTGTGCAGGAAAGGAAGATGTCTTGTATGAAAAAGCTTATTTTTGAAGGCGCGGCAGTTGCAATTGTTACCCCATTTAACCCCGACGGTTCGCTTAATTTGGAAAAGTACGGCGAGCTTATTGACTATCAGATTGAAAACGGCACCGACTGCATTGTGGCGGTTGGCACGACCGGTGAAAACGCTACCCTCTCGGGCGAGGAACACAGAGCCCTGATGAGATATTGCGTTGAGCGAGTCAATAAAAGAGTGCCGGTTATCTGCTCGACAGGCTCGAACGACACGGCTTATGGCTGTGAAACGACGAAAGCCGCTGAAGAAGCAGGTGCTGACGGACTTTTGCTGGTAACACCCTATTACAACAAGACCTCGCAGAAGGGGCTTATTAAGCACTATGAAAAGCTTTTGAGTGACGTTTCCATTCCTGCTATTGTTTATAACGTCCCCTCCCGTACGGGAATGAACATTGCGATAGATACATATAAAGAGCTTGCGAAGAACCCTCAGATCGTGGGAGTTAAGGAAGCAAGCGGTGATATTTCGCAGGTGGCAAAGATCATTTATGAGTGCGGCGACGATATGCCTGTTTATTCGGGCAACGACGACCAGATCGTGCCGCTTATGTCGCTTGGCGGCAAGGGTGTTATCTCGGTAATGTCGAATATTCTGCCTTATGAAACGCATATGATCTGCAAGCACTGTTTGAATGAGGATTATAGGGCCGCAAGAGAGCTGGCGATTAAGTATATGGATATTGCAAACAAGCTGTTTGTGGACGTTAACCCTGTGCCTGTTAAGGCGGCAATGAACATGATGGGATTTGACGTCGGCGGCTGCAGACTGCCCTTAGGCGAGCTGACCTGTGACGGAGAAAGAGTGCTGAAGGAAGCACTTGCGAAAATTGGATTGATAAAGTAGATTTACTTTGGAAGTAGAAAGTATTGAAAGAGGCGAAAAAAATGATTAGTGTAGTAATCAGCGGATGCTGTGGAAAGATGGGCAGAGTTGTTAACGATGTTATTTCGGCAAGAAACGACTGTGAAGTTATTGCAGGTATTGACAAGATAAGTGTAAAGGAACTTGGCTTTACTGTTTATAGCAAGCCTTCGGAGCTTAATGAAAAGCCTGACGTTATTGTGGATTTCTCTCACCCCTCGGCACTTGACGGACTTATTGACTATGCCTTGACAAACGGCTGCGCTTTGGTGCTTGCCTCGACAGGTTATGATGCTGAACAGGTTGCAAAAATCAAGTCGAGTGCTAAGCATATACCCATTTTCTTTACTGCTAACATGTCGCTTGGCATTAACCTTTTGAGTGAGCTTGCAAAGAAGGCTGCCGCCGTTTTGGGTGGGCAGTATGACATTGAAATTGTTGAAAGACACCACAACCTTAAGCTTGATGCGCCCAGCGGCACTGCACTGATGCTTGCTGACGCTATCAACGAATCGTGTGATAACGCTTATAACTATGTTTATGACCGTCACAACGTGCGTCAGAAGCGTGACAAGGCCGAAATCGGTATTCACTCGGTAAGAGGCGGAACGATCGTTGGTGACCACGACATTATCTTTGCAGGACGTGACGAGGTTATTACACTTTCGCACAGTGCGGCCTCGAAAGAGGTATTTGCAGTTGGTGCTGTAAATGCCGCCGTATTTATGGCAAATAAACCCGCAGGACTTTATTCGATGGCAGATATGATTTAATTGGCATAAAATTAAAGCTCCCCTATTCGGGGAGCTTTTTTGATGGTTAAATAGAATTATCTTCTCTTGGAAGCAACAACAGCAGCCAAAGCAACGATCATGGGAACTACAGCGAGTGCAAGGCCTGTGTCAGCGGGAGCTTCGTCAGCAGCAGGAGCGTCAACAGTAGTGTCTTCTTCTGCGGGAGCTTCGGTAGCGGTATCGTCAGCAGGAGCTTCGGTAGCGGTATCTTCAGCAGGAGCTTCAGCTTCGCCGCCCTTGATTTCGATAACTACTTCAACGTCGTTGATGATTTCCATACCCAAGGTCTTGAAGTAGGAAGTAGCCCAGATGTTGTAGTAGCAAACGTCGAATGCGCCGGCTTCGTTAAGGGTGGTGGGGTAACCTTCATCGAGAGTGATTTCTTCACCGTTGATCTTTAAGGACTTGGTGATGATTTCGATGTCGGAAGGAAGGTTGGTGGTAGTAGCTTCCTGAGCTTCAACAGCAACGTCCTTGATGTAGAGAACGGTCATGTTGAAAGCATCGCGGTTAACGCCGGTAAGAGTGAAGGTATATTCACCGGGGCCATCGATAGTAACGGTGTTACCGTTAACAGTAGTCCAGTCAACGTCGTTGCCGAAGTAAATGCTAACGTCAGCAGAACCTTCGAATGCAGAAGCCGAAACAGCCAAAGCAAGTGTCATTGTCAAAGCAAGGACAAAAGTTAAAATTTTCTTCATAGAATTTTCCTCCATTTAAAATATAGGTATATTACCTATATTTATTTTATAATAACTAATGAAATTTGTCAATAAGATTAGATTTCAACATATTGAGATAAAATTATACTTTTTTGACATTTGGAAAAATAAAGATAAAAGAAATAAAAAGCCTCCCTTCAGTGGGAGGCTTAATTATCTGTTTAAGAAAGAATTATCTTCTCTTGGAAGCAACAACAGCAGCTGCAGCAACGATCATAGGAACTACAGCGAGTGCAAGGCCGGTAGCAGCGGGAGCTTCGTCAGCAGCAGGAGCATCAACAACGGGAGCTTCTTCTACGTCTTCAACGGGAGCTTCTTCTTCAACGGGTTCTTCAACGGGAGCTTCTTCTACAGCTTCAGTGATCTTGTCAGAAGTGATTTCTACAACTTCTACAGCGATGTCAGACAAAGGAGTCTGCCAGTCGGGACCCTTGAGCAAGAGAACGGTAGGAGCAGCAGTACCCTGGATGGAACCGTCAGCAGCAACAGTAAGGTCAACAGTTACGTCGAAAGCACCGTCAACTACGTCGATCATAGTAACATCAGTTACACGGCCGTCGTCAACGCTGTCGGTGAGGTAAATTCTTACCTGAGCGCTAGAAGCAGTACCCTTGATGTGAACGGTAACAGCGTCGCCGGTTTCAAGAGTCAAACCTTCGGGAAGTGCGAAAGGAATGGAAGCAACTTCAGCCTGAGCAGTCTTAGCTTCTTCAGTGCCGATGGATGCGGTTGCAGCGAAAGCGGTAACGGACATAGCCATAACGAGCATTGCAGCAACGAGAAGTGCAAATAACTTTTTCATGATATTTTTCCTCCAAATGAATAAAATTTGCGGTATATAACCAAGTAATATTATACATGTTGCATTAGCATTTGTCAATAAGTGACGAGTATTGTTCAACCAACTTTTGGATAAACGCAATATTTGCAAGAACGATGTGGATTTAGAGCAATATTCTTGCAAAGTATGCTTGATTTGTTGTAGCTGTATAGTAAAAAGCCTTGCCAGCAAAACCGGCGAAAAAGCCTGTTAAAAAGTCCCCTCTTTGGTTCAGAGGGGACTTGAAAGGATATTGCGTTAAAGAAAATTATCTTCTCTTGGAAACTACTGCAGCAGCCAAAGCAACGATCATGGGAACAACTGCAAGTGCCAAGCCTGTTTCAGCAGGAGCTTCGGTGGTGTCCTCAACGGGAACTTCGATGATAATTTCAGCATCAGCAGGATCTTCAACAACAGGAACATCTTCAACAGGAGCTTCTTCCTCGCCACGAGCTTCGGGAGCTGCGATAGGCTCGTCGGGAACTACTACTGCGATGTTAACGATGTCATAAATATCGTCGGGAGAGGAATTGGAGATAACAGTAAGGTTAGCGCCGCTGGTGTTATATCCACCTGCAGTCCATGCAGCCAAGATGTCAGCAGCATTGTACCAAACCTCGATACCGTCGTCGAGAACGCAGTCGATATGTACGTCATAGGGCTGGCCGCCTTCAGTAGCAACGGTAATGTTGTGATTTGCAGTACCGAGAGCGATCCACTGGCAGGTAGAACCGTCTTCAACAGGATAGTTACCGCTCCACCAGGAATCGAGAATGTTGAACTTTTCCCAACCACCGGCGGTGTATGCCAATTCACCGGTTGCTTCGCTGCCTCTGGTGATTACGAAGTAAGCACCGGGGGTTTCCAATGCTGCAACAAAATCAGCTGTGCTGATCTCTGTGTCATACTGTACCCAGTTGCCGTTAGAGAAGAACATGGTTTTTTCACTTATGATAACTTCTTCTGCTGCTACAGAAACAGTAAGTGCAAAGAGCATTACGAATGCCAATGCGATAGATAAAAGCTTTTTCATAATATTTTCCTCCATTAAAAAATGCGGTATTAAACCACCTATATTATATAGCTGTAAAATTGCGATGTCAATAAAACGAGCCGCAAAACGGCAAAGTAACGATTAAACAGCAGTTGATTTTGTGCAAAATGTAATGAGCTTGGCAAAGAAAAAGCCTCCCTTTTTCAGGGAGGCTTAGTTTGTTGATAAATTAAATTATCTCTTCTTGGAAACTACTACAGCAGCAAGTGCAACGATCATGGGAACGATTGCAAGAGCAAGGCCGGTTTCAGCAGGAGCTTCGTCAGCAGGAGCGTCAACAGCAGGGGTTTCTTCTACTGCGGGAGTGTCTTCTACTGCAGGAACATCTTCAGCAGGAGCTTCTTCTTCAACGGGAGCTTCGGGAGCAGCGATAGGCTCGTCGGGAATAACTACAGCCATGTTAACTACGTCGTAGTCAGCAGAAGAAGTGTTGGAGGTAACTTCGATAGCGGGACCGCCTGCAGTAAAGCCACAGTCTACCAAGATAGCAGCCAAAGCAGCGCCATCGTACCAAACGTTAATGCCATCGTCGAGAACGCAGTCGAGAGATACGTCGTAAGGAGCGCCAGCAGCAGTCATGTTTGCAATAGTATGCTTGCCGGTACCAAGACGAACAACGTTGATTTCTTCGCCAGCATCGTTAGGAATGCGGCCTGCCCACCAAGAGTCGGTGATGCAGAACTTTTCGTAGCCGCCGTTATCCCAGTCGATGTCAGTAGGCTCGTTACTTCTTGTGATTACAAGGTAAGCACCGGGAGTCTGGAGAGCTGCAACGAGGTCAGCCATTGTGGTATCTGCAGTGTACTGAGACCAGTTGCTTGCAGAGAAGAACATAAGCTTTTCGTCGATAAGCTTTTCTTCAGCAAATGCTACTACAGAAAGAGACAATACTAAAGCAATTGCCAAAACAATAGATAAAACTTTTTTCATGATATTTTCCTCCATATAATATAGTGGTTAAAAACCATTGTCATTATAACTCTTTGTTAACCAAAAGTCAATAATTATGCTAAAATATGTTAAAATATTAAATTTAATGTAGTGATATTTATGCATATTGCTACCTTTTTCATGAAACAAAAAAGCCTCCAACAGGAGGCTTAATTTGTTCAAAAAATTAATTATCTTCTCTTGGAAACTACAGCAGCAGCCAAAGCAACGATCATGGGAACTGCAGCGAGTGCCAAGTCGGAGGCCAAGCGGTCTTAGGAAGACAACTCTGCCTTTCAACTCCTTGGCACACAGAACGACATGGCTCGACCCGACTTTCCAACAGGAGGCTTAATTTGTTCAAAAAATTAATTATCTTCTCTTGGAAACTACAGCAGCAGCCAAAGCAACGAT
>JAZSPX010000179.1:0-16869 GCA_045537675.1 Candidatus Faeciplasma sp.
TCCTTGCCCCATGTGAAGGGACCGTGGGAATGAACAAGTACTGCAGGAATAGCGTCGGGGTCAATTCTGCCAACCTTGAAGGTTTCAACAATTACAAGGCCTGTGTTCTTTTCATATTCAGTTGCAATTTCTTCGGGCTTCATCTTTCTGGTGCAGGGAATTTTGCCATAGAAATAGTCGCCGTGGGTTGTGCCAAGGGGCGAAACGCCGCAGCCTGCCTGTGCAAACGAGGTAGCAAAGGTCGAGTGGGTGTGGGTTACACCGCCGATGTTGGGGAACGCCTTGTAAAACTCGATGTGTGTGGGTGTGTCGCTGGAGGGGTTGAGGTCACCCTCTACAACGTTGCCGTCAAGGTCTACAACAACCATATCCTCGGGCTTCATAACGTCATATTCAACGCCCGAGGGCTTGATAACGATAAGTCCCTTTTCGCGGTCAATGCCCGAAACGTTGCCCCAAGTAAATGTGATAAGTCCATATTTGGGCAAAAGCATATTTGCTTCATAAACTTCTTTTTTAAGCTGTTCTAACATCTTGTCATTACTTCCTTTTTCTTATTTATTTTGCAAAAGCTGCAACTTCAGCTTCTTCGCATCATATACTGTTACAGAGCGACGTGCGAGCACAAAACGCCTTTTTCTGTAATATCTATTGCCGCATAGGTCGGCACACCGTCGTGAGGAATACCGAGACTGCCGGGGTTTATGTAATATACCCCGTTGTCATATTCACACTTCTTTTCGTGGGTGTGGCCGAAAATCACAACGTCGGCACCTGTTTCTTTTGCGAGGTTTTTAAGCCCTGAAAGCCCAAACTTTGCGTGCTGCATGTGACCGTGCGTGAAGACCACCTTTTTGCCGCAGCACATAACCTCTCTCACATAAGGTTCATTGGCGGCAATATCGCAGTTGCCCGAAACGCACAAGATCTTCTTTTCGGGGTAAATGTAAAACATATTTTCAAGGTCGCTTAAACCGTCCCCCATAAAGACATATAAATCGGCATAAAGATGAGTTTTTTCAAAAAGCTTATCCACTCTGTCGCTTCGGCGGTGAGAATCGGAAAATGCAATAATCTTCAAGCGTTTTACCTCCGCACAAACATTTTCTTTATTTTAGCACATATCTTCAAACATTTCAATACAAGGAGAGCGCAGTTATGAACTTATCACAATCACAGCAAGAGGCACTTATAAAATCGGCATCTCAAAAGCTTGGCGTGACCGAGCAACAGCTTAGAAGCGAGCTTAAAAGCGGCACGTTCGACCGTTTGCTTGCAACCCTGCCGCAGGCAGACGCACAAAAGCTGACAAAGGCTTTATCTAACCCTGTAACCGCAAGCGCAATTCTTTCCAGTCCGCAGGCAAAAGAGCTTATGAAAAAGCTGTTTGGATAAACACACATTTTAACGGAGGGCCCTCATGGAAGACATAGCTTCAAAAATATCGGAGATACTGTCCGACGAACAAAGCTTAAAACAGCTCTCAGAGCTTGCTTCCATGCTGGGGCTTACGGGCGACGCGCCGCCTGTCTTGCCCGAAGTACCGCAACTGCCTGCTCTCCCCTCACAAAACGATATGCCTTTTGACATTGTAACCGTGATGGGGCTGTTATCAAAGTTCAAGGACTGCTCGAAGGACGATGAGAACATAAACTTTCTGTGCGCCCTTAAACCTCTTTTGGCCGAGGAAAAGCACGGGCGCATTGACAAGGCGATTAAGCTTATAAAGCTTTTAAATCTTTGGCCGATTATTAAAGAAAGCGGACTTTTAGATTCGGGAGGCGATTTACTTGGCTTATTATGACGAACAAGGCTTCAGCCAAATGCAACGTGAAGCGCTTGAGCGAATGCGGGATATGCAAAAACGTTCAAAAAGCCTTGTTTTTGAACAGCCCAAAACACCACCCGACGAGGAAAAAGAAGCCAAGCCTGCCGCTGACACCCCCTCGCCAAAGCCAAATCATCACGTTAACAAGCCGCAAAGCTTTAAGCCTAATGATGCCATATCCTCGCTTTTTTCGGGAAGTGCAAACGTTGACACGGAAAAACTGCTTATTTTAATTCTGCTTTTTATTCTTTATAAAAACAAGGCAGACATAAAGCTTATTTTAGCACTTGGTTATCTGCTAATTTAAAACCCACACTCGGTTTTTCAAGTGTGGGTCAAGTTCTAAATGTTTTTAACGAATTTTTTAATAGCCTCAAAGGTTTCGTCCGAAATATCGTGTTCAATTTTGCAGGCATCACTCGATGCTGTCTTTTCGCTTACGCCAATTCGCTTGAATAAATCAAGCAAAACGCTGTGACGTTCATAGGTCTTTTCGGCAATCTTTCTGCCTTCTTCGGTAAGGACAAGGTAGCCGTCTTCATCGGTGACTAAATAGCCGCCTTTTTTAAGGATTCCCACCGCACGGCTGACGCTGGGTTTAGAGTAGCCCATATGCTCGCCAACGTCGATAGCTCGCACGGCGCCAAGCTCTTTCGAAAGAATATAGATAGTTTCCAAATACATCTCGCCCGATTCCTGCAAGCTCACGGTAAAACCTCCTTTAAACTTTGTTGTTATAAGAATAACATAAATTCACACATTTTTCAAGCAAAAGTTATTTTATATTCTTTTGCAAAAACCGACACGTTGGCAAAGTTAACAAAAGTTTAAGTTAGCTTTTGCTAACTTATCGTCATTCATACAAAAATGAATTTTAAAGGCATTTTGCGTTGACTTTAATGCCCCAAATAAGGTATTATATAATCAGTTAGCAAGCGCTAACCATGTGATTTTTCTGTCTTTAAGACATTATATATTTTTTCCTGAGGAGGAACTGCGATGACTTTGAAAGAAGTTAAGATAGGCCGCACGGCGACCGTTAAAAAAGTCAACGGCGAAGGCCCTGTAAGACGCAGAATTATGGACATGGGCATTACCAAGGGCGTAGAGGTTTACGTTCGCAAGGTAGCACCTTTGGGCGACCCTATTGAAATTTACGTAAGAGGGTATGAGCTTTCGTTAAGAAAAGCCGACGCCGACAACATTGACGTTGAGTTGACTTGATTATTTGTTTTAAGGGTTTTAGCGCCCTTAAAATTCGGGAGGGCAGTTAGCCTGCGCTAACCCCTCTATTAACAGAAACGGAGACAAACATGGACAACAAAGAAATAAGAATTGCCCTTGCCGGCAACCCCAACTGTGGTAAGACCACGCTTTTCAACGCCTTAACAGGCTCGAACCAATATGTTGGCAACTGGCCGGGTGTTACAGTTGAATATAAAGAGGGCAAGCTTAAAAAGCACGAGGGCGTTATCATCACCGACTTGCCCGGTATCTACTCTCTTTCGCCCTATACTTTGGAAGAAGTTGTTGCAAGAAACTATCTTATCGGCGAGATGCCCGATGCTATTTTAAACATTGTTGACGGCACAAACTTAGAGCGCAACCTTTACCTTACCACCCAGCTTATGGAGATTGGCATTCCCGTTGTTATTGCCATTAACATGATGGACGTTGTGAGACGAAACGGCGACAAGATCGACACCGAAATACTTTCTAAAAAGCTTGGCTGTAAGATAATTGAGATCTCGGCACTTAAAGGCGACGGTATTCAAGAGGCCGCAGAGCTTGCGATCGAAGCTGCACGCAGCGGCAAAATCGTGCCCTCGCACAATTTCAGCGGTGCGGTTGAACACGCTTTGGCACACATTGAGGAGGCGGCTGTTCACGATTTGCCTGCCGAACAGCAGCGCTGGTATGCAATTAAGATTTTCGAGCGTGACGAGAGAGTTATTAAAGACTTCAAGCTTGACAACGAGCTTATGTCACACATCGAGCAGGACATTGCCGCAACCGAAAAAGAGCTTGACGACGACGCCGAAAGCATTATTACCAACGAGCGTTACAATTACATAGATACCCTTATTAAGGCTTGCTATAAGCGAAAGAGGGCAGGCAGGCTTTCAACCTCGGACAAAATTGACAGGGTTGTAACCAACCGCTGGCTGGCTCTTCCCATCTTTGCATTCATCATGTGGTTTGTCTATACTGTTTCCATCGGCACAGTCGGTGACTGGACAGTTGGATTTATGAACGACGGCCTGTTCGGCTCGTTTGCAGAAAATTATGCCGGCACGTTTATGGAAAACTGGCTTAGCGTGCCCGACCTTTTGAACAGGGTTCTTCTTGACGCTAACGGCGCACCTGTAATTTGGGATTGGCTGTATTCACTTGTTATGGACGGTATTGTCGGCGGTGTGGGCGCTGTTTTGGGCTTTGTTCCGCAGATGTTCATTCTTTTCTTCCTTCTTTCAATTTTAGAAGACTGCGGATATATGTCCCGTGTTGCATTCATCATGGACAGACTTTTCAGAAAGTTCGGTCTTTCAGGCAAATCCTTCATTCCCATGCTTGTGGCTTCGGGCTGCAGTGTTTCGGGCATCATGGCTTCGCGTACCATCGACCAGGAACGCGACAGAAGAATGACTATTATAACAACAAGCTTTATCCCCTGCGGTGCAAAAATGCCTATTGTCGGTTTAATTGCGGCGGCATTGTTTAACAACAGCGCTTGGGTGGCAACAGGTGCCTACTTCATGGGCATTGCGGCAGTTGTTGTTTCTGGACTTATTTTGAAAAAGACCAAGCCCTTCATTGGCGACCCCGCCCCCTTTGTTATCGAGCTTCCCGCTTACCACTTCCCTGTTGCAAGAAACATCTTCCACGCCACATGGGAAAGAGGCTGGTCGTTTGTTAAGCGCGCAGGAACGGTAATTCTTGCGGCAAGCGTTATAATCTGGATTCTTAACAGCCTCTCGTTCGAGGGTGGCCTGCACTATATCACAGGCGATGAAGCTTCCATTCTTAACGTTATCGGTTCTGCCATTGCAATCCTCTTTAAGCCCTTGGGCTTTGGAAGCTGGCAGGCGGCAGTTGCGACAATTCTCGGCCTTGTTGCAAAAGAAGAAGTTGTCGGCGTGTTCGGCTCGCTTTCTTCAATGGCGAACGCAGACCTTGCCTTCAGCCTTGTTGAGGAAGGCAGCAACCAGCTTGCCCTTATTGGTTATGAGGTGTTTGGCGGCAGCAAGCTTGCGGGCTTCAGCTTTATGATGTTCAACCTTTTGTGTGCGCCCTGCTTTGCCGCAATGGGTGCCATTAAGCGTGAAATGAACAGCGCAAAGTGGACATTCTTTGCAATTGGTTATATGACAGCATTCGCTTATGCCGTATCGTTTATCGTATATCAGCTTGGTCTTGTCTTTGCAGGCGGAGCGAGCATTGCAGGCGTGATTATCGCAGTGCTTCTTTTGGCAACGTTTATTTATTTGCTTATAAGACCTGTTAAGAAAAACCTTGCTATAGGCAAATAACGGAGGTTTGACTATGAGAGTAATTTTAGAGAATTTGGCTTCGATAATTGTTTTGTTGATTATTGCTGTTATTGTTGCGGCGATAGTGATTAAAATGATTAAAGATAAAAAGCAGGGCAAGCCGTCCTGCAACTGTGGCTGCAGCGGCTGCCCCAACAGCGGCATTTGCCACAGCGACCAAAACAAATAAATATGACACTAAAGCCGTACTGCAAAGTCAGCAGTGCGGCTTTTTGTTTGCAAAAAAAGACGGGCGCCCACGCCGCCTTCCGGCGGCACTCGGCGCCCTTGCTTATTCAATTATCAGTCAAGCATGAAATTAATGATCCAGTCGCCTGTAAAATCGTCCATTGCGTGGTCAACGTTTTCTTCAAGCGCAAATACCGAGCTGTCAAGAACGCTCAAATCACTTTCGGGTTTAATGCCGTAAACCTTTTCTTTGAAATATTCGGTCATGTACTGCATATCCTCTGCAATAACGGCGTGCCCCTCTTTATGAATGTTGATTTTAATGTTGTCACCAACACCAAGGTAGTCATAAATCTGCTTGCTTGCCAAATATGTATGCCACATTGCGGGTGCGTTTACCCAGTCCTCGTAAATGCAGGAGCCGATGACAAACATATATCTGTCCTCGTCGGCAACAAGGCTTGCCAGCATATACTGGTCCACGGGCAGGTGGTTTGCGTTTTTAAACTGCTTGAAGTTGTTGTTGAACCAGCCAACCTCGCCCGAGGATTGCAAGCTGCCCAAAGGCTCGTTATCGCCATAGGTATATGCTGCCTGTGCGCCCTTTGACGCAAAGTTATAGGTTTTTCCTGTAGAAACATAGCGGTAAAGTGCCAAGCCCCCTGCGCCCGAGCAGGAAGGTGCCACCATTTTAAATCTCGGCTCGAATGCGCCGCAAACTGCTGCAGCCTTGCCATAGCGCGAAACGCCGGTAACGATTGAGTTTGTGCCGTCGATGTTAAGCTCCTCGCCAAGGCCTGCTTCCAAAGCGTCCAAAATCTTTGCGCAGCCCCAGCCCCACGCCATCAAAACGCCTGTCTGTTCCTGCCAGGTGTCACCATAGGGATATAACTCATAGAACGCACCTGTATGCTTTGTATCGTCAGATGCTATGGGGTGAGGCGAGAACCAGTCGAAATTGATTGTAATGGTTGCAAAGCCGTTTTTGTTCGCAACATCCTCGCTTATTCCGGCGTGCATGCCCACTACAACGGGATAACCGGCCTTCGAGGGTGCCTTGACCGAGGAATCGGGGAGCTTTACAGTTGCTTTAAACTGTGCCTTTGCACCTGTTGAAATTCTTTCGATGTAAACGGTAAGAGTGCCGTCTTTATAATCGTAAGTTACAATTTCGTCCGAGCCGTCACGCCACACGCCATACATATAATATTGGTACATGTCGCTGATTTCTTTTCTTCTTGCTTCCCAGTCAGCCGCCGACTTCATCTCGGTGCCGTCAAGCATCACAAACGGGTCGGGATATGCGGCGTTCTGTGCAATATCTTTAATTTCGGGGAATCCCGATGCATCTACAAGCTTATAATATGCGTCATGTGCGTTTCTCATGGCTTGGTTAACCTCCTGTGCGGTAACGTTTGTTTTTTCTAATAAGGCTTTAAGATCTCTTATCCTTGCATTAACGCTTTCATATCCGCCGAAAACGGTCAGGTCTTCTGATTCAAGACGTTCAATGAGTTTTTCAACGCCTTCGGTGCTGGCGGAACAAACATGTAAGCCGTTGAAATAAAGTTCGCCAAGTGCCGAGGGAGACGCCTTGCAATTATCAGTGCCGTCAAACAGGTTGATAGAGCCCTTTAATTTCCCCGAGGAGTCATAGTCGTTAACTCTTAAGTCAAAGCCCATCACCCAACCATCGGTAAGAAGACCTTCGAGCTTGATTCCCACTTCAACAGCATAGCCTGCTTCTGCATTGCCAACACCGTGCAAAAAGCTTCCGTCACCCGACATCATACTTGAGGTGCCGTTTGCAAGCACGCTGAAATTATAGTCATCATCTTCATAAGCCTTGGCTTTATCCCAAAGTGTGTCGATAAAGAATTCGACGCTGTCAAGCTCGGGGTTGACCTCGTCATCTTTAACCTCAACCAAAAGGTAAAGGTAAGCATCGTCCCACAGTGCTTTAACCGTTGCGCTCGCGGGCACATAATAACTGTTCGAAGCATTAAGCGGTGTGGCTTCAACCACGCTCCATGCATCTTCAACGTTGCCGTCAACGGTAACTGTCCCTCTTTGCGCAACAAGCTGGCCAAGCTCATTAAAAGCACCAAGCGCCTGGGTGCTACCGCCCGTTTTGCCTGAGGTATCGCCGCAGCCTGCAAAGGTAACTGCACACATAATAACAACAAGCAACAAAGCGATAATTCTTTTCATACTTTCCCTCCGATTTATAAAAAATATCTGTGAAAAAGCTTCTATAATGAATATAGCAAAGCCAAAGCGCCTTAGTCAAGCAGATAGCGCCACCTGTGCGTTAGAAAAAACCGAGCCGATTTTAGCTAATTTAACAACAAAAAACAGCCCTGCAAACTGCAAGGCTGATTTTTATTTACTTATCTTCTTCCATACATTTTCGAGCGCTTCTTGTTACTTCTTGCAACAATAATTTTAAGAATAATTATCAGCACCGTATATGCAAGGAAAAAACCGATTGAATACTTTGCGGCATCATAAAATCGCTGAGACCCGATGAAGCTTTTTGCAATGGTTATAATCGAGGTGCGCTGGCTTCGCTGAACGTCGGTCGTTGCGACCAAATCAACAACAACCAAGGTCTCTCCGCCATATTGCAATTCAAGGGTGCCGAGCTTGTCGCCTGCCCTTACGGGGGCGATAACGTTTTCCTCGACGTTAATGATTTCATGAATCGAGCTTATCGGAATTCTTGTGTTCCAGATTCGGGCAAACTCTTCACTTGGCTTGACGATTACATAGTCAACGCCTTCGCCATATGCCACGGGAACTTCTGCCTTTTCCTCGCTGCTCTTTAAAAGGGTGGTATACTCGAAATTGGCAAACGCCCATTCATAAATCGTCTTGTGGTCGATAAAGTTGTAGTAGACGTTGTTGCCGTTAGCATCCTGCTGGGGGGCATTAAGGGTTATGAGCATATAGCTGTAACCGTCTTTATAAGCCAGAGTTACCAGACATCTGCCTGCTTCGTCCAACGTACCGGTCTTAATTCCCTTTACATATTCATAATAATAATCGCCGCCGTTGACCTTAGACATCATGTAGTTGGTGTGGTGAATAACTCTCGGGTCTTTGTGATAGGCTGTTGCCTCCATCGTGTAGCTTTCCGAGCAGGAAATTTCGGTGAACATGGGCAGGCTCATCGCATATTCAACGATTTTTGCCATGTCACGGGCTGTCGTATAATGGTTTTCCCAGAAAAGGCCGTGAGAGTTTGTAAAGTGTGTGTCCTTACAGCCAAGCTCTTCAGCCTTAACGTTCATCATTTCAACAAAGTCCTCAAGGCTTCCTGCCACGTTATAGGCAATGATGTTTGCCGCTTCACAGGCCGAGCGAAGCATTAAAGCATATAAAAGGTCTTTATAGGACACGCTCTCGCCTATTCTTATATCGGCTGTCGAGGCGCCTGTTAAATAAAGCTCATCGAAGCACACGGACGACCCCGAGACATATGTAGAAGAAAGTGCGGAAATGTCATTCTCATACTTTTCAAGCAGAATGACCGCCGTCATAATCTTTGTCAGCGAAGCGGGTACTAACTGCTTATCGGAATTCTTTTCATAAATAACCTCGCCTGTGTCGAGGTTGATTAAAAGTGCGGCCTCGGAATATATATCGAAATCGGGCGAGAAGGTAAGCTCGGCATTGGCTTTTACAGGCATAAAGCCTGCCGCCATGACAATGACCATCACCACAGAAACTATTAAGCTAAGTTTACGCATTGGGACAAATCCTTTCTTTGCAAATTGAAGTGTTACATACAGTATAGCAGATTTTATTTATAAATAAAAGCCATATTCGGTTAATATTTGATTACAATTCGCAAAAACTGTCGGAAATTTGTGCCAACGAAAGAGCGTTTTTTACTTAACGGGTGCCAAAAGCTTCTTTGCGTGGGGCACGCTCATTAAAACAACTGCCACAATAAGTGTGAATATGATTTCGGGAAGCATGTACTGACCGTTGTAGACGAGCGAATAGGAGAAAATAGCGCCTGCCGAATCCTCGACCCAGTTTGCCCAAATGGTAACACCGGTGATGAAATGGCAGATAAACCTTGCAACAAGTGCAAGCGCAATGCCAATGATTATTGCTACCTTGCCTCCGCGTCTGAAGAACGAGGGTATGCCAAGCAAAGCATAGGGCAAGAAATAGTCGAACAGAATGCAGACAATGAATATCGTGGGTGTTAATCCCCAGCCCAAAACCTTTGCAAAGCTTAAAGCTGTCTGCAAAACGGCATAAGCAGTTGTGGTTGCAAAGCCCCACTTAACGCCGTGGCGAATACCGACAAGCATTACAGGGAGCATGCTGACAAGTGTTACCTTACCGCCCAAAGGCATCTGCCAGATGACGATGAGATTCAGCACAAACGAAAGTGCGAGCATTACGGCACTTTCTGTAAGTGCCAGAAGTTTTTTAGAGTTCATTTAAATCTTTCCTTACTAAATAAATTAATAAAGCAGGGATATAACCAAAAATCCTCGGGTCATTATTTTAACCCGAGGATCTATCGTTTAAGCATTTAACACCTGAAATGTGCACCTTTCAGGTCGCCCTACGTCGGCATTATCCGAATCAGGTTATGGGTCGAAGCTTGATTCCGCTTCCTCTCAGCCCGCCAAACGAGCTCCCCTGTTTTATTGTAGATGATAATAGCACCAAAATTTACATTTGTCAAGTAAAACTTGACACTTTTCGCGCGGCATTGTATAGTTAATATGTTAACTATTCTTTAAGAAAGATTTGATACATATGAAATACTTCTTTATTGAAAATCCCGAATCGGGCTCTAAAAAGATACATAATGTAATGTCGAAAATCAAAGCCGCTCTTTCGGGCAACGAAAACGTCACGTTTATCGACACCGAATACCCCGCACATGCGACTGAAATTGCAAAAAGCATTGCGCAGGAATATGGCGAGGGTGCTGTGATTGTTGCCTGTGGCGGCGACGGCACCTTGGGCGAGGTTGCAAGCGGTTTGTTTGGAACAAAGACAGCACTCGCGCTTCTGCCCATGGGCTCGGGAAACGACTTTGCAAGAAAGATTTACGGCAGCATGTCGGTTGAAGAAATTGCCGAGCATTTCGGTTTTTTAGGCGGCGAGATAAACGCCCCCATAACCGAGATTGACTGCATCAGCGCAAACGGCAAATGCTGTGTTAACGTAATGAGCTTAGGTCTTGACACAAAAATTTTAAAAATCGCAAATAAGCTAACCACCAAATTTCCTTTCTTGGGGGCATTTGCTTACAAGCTTGCTATCATCAAGGGCATTTGCGGCAAATTAAGCACGCAGGCTAAGTTCGAGCTTGACATTATTAACGACGACGGAAGCGCCGAAACCGTTACCGTGGAACAGGAGTTTACTCTTGCGGCATTCGGCAACGGCAGCTATTACGGCGGCGGCTTCTGCCCTGCAAAGGAATCGAAGATAAACGACGGCATTATTGACATGTGCATTGCAGATAAGATCACGCTTTTGCAGATCCCCTCGCTTATAATGAAGTATTCAAAGGGTGTTGCACACTTAACTCACCCTCACATTGTGAAAACACGCCGTGTTACAGGCGGCAGAATTTATTCTTTAAGCGAGACTGTGCCGCTTGACTGCAACTGCGACGGTAACCCCATTCCCTCGCAGGTGTTCGATTTTAAAATCGTAAAGGCTGGTCTGCGCCTTGCCTGCTTTAAAAACGAGGCGTTTGATGCAGCTGTTGAGAGAGCTGAACAGACTGTATAAAAACATAAAGACGAGCCTTTTGAAGGTTCGTCTTTTTTGTTACATTTGCAGTTACAGGCGGCGCCGAGTGCGAGGCGTGGCGCGAGCCGTGACGAGCGTGGGCGCCACGGTCGGGGCGGCAAAAAAATCACAGCCCGCTGTTTAAGCGAGCTGCAATTTTGGGGCTAACTATATATTCTTTGAAGGAGGAAAAAATAATTGGTTTAGCCTGTTTCTATATTCAAGGATCACTCATTCGTCTGCGAGGTCAATCGCAGTCCCGTTACGAAGTGAGTTGTCCAGTAATTGGTGGTTATATTTGCTGTTTTAACAAAGTCGTCGGGTACGGGCGAGTAGATGATAAGTCCCCCGCCCACATATACCCCACAGAATGTGGCGTTGCCGCCAACCTCTTGAGAGAAGTAAACGATGTCTCCCGCTTTAAGCTCGTTAAATGTCACCCATTCTCCACTCTTAAGCTGGTCCTTAAGGTTTCGTGGGAACTTGACGCCCGCTTCGTTTGCACAGTAATATGTAAAGCCTGTTGAATCGAAGCCTTCATCGGGGCTGTCACCGCCCGACTTAAAAGGCGTACCGAGCTGTTCGGTAGCTATGGCAACAATAAGCTGCGCTGTTTCTTCATTATATGCTGAGTCCTGCTTGTTTGTTTCGTTGTCTGTTTCAATTTCTTTGGGTTGTGCTTCAACATCTTCAGATGTCTTGCCATCTGCTTCGACGGCATTGCTTTCTGTCAGGTTGCCTTCAACATTTATATTCGAGGTGTTCTCGACGGGAAGCTCCGGCTGTGTCGGTTCTTCCGTTTCGGGGTCAGGCTCGACGGAAAATTCCTGTTCGGAAACAAACGGGTTTTTCATCGGCATAATCTTATCCCACGATTTGATGATGAAGAACCCTCCGATAAAGGTTGCTAAAATCATTGTTATAACCACTACATGAGTTATCGCTTCAAGCATTATCTTTCGGCTGTTTGGCTTTTTCATCAAATGTCACCCGCTTTCGTCTTATTCAGTTTACAATTATATTTTAACACAAAACGGCGCTGTTTCAAGAACAACGCCGTTACAAATGATGACAGTTTATTTACAGACACTAAGAATTTAATTACACAATTATTACAAACCGTTACACTTAGCATATAAGTTGGTATCCCACGCAGGGTAATAAGGAAAATGCCTTATATAGAACCTGTATTCGGGGCATAATGAATTGACAAACAAAGGCAGCTCGAAAATATCGCCGACCCTGTGATAAAGTGCAACGTTAAGCTTTGGGGCAAAATTCACAATGGTTCGTGTTGATCCTTCAAGTGCCTTAAGCTCGGCACCCTCAACGTCATATTTAATATATGTGCACTCTTTACCCTTCAAAATACTGTCAACGCTGACAGCTTTGGTTTCAACACCCTCGCTTACAAGATGGGGCATTCTGCCGCCGCCTTTCGAGAATATGAGGGTGGTGTCACAGTCCCATGCCGCCGCATTGATTAAGGTTATGTTTTCAAGCGAGGCTGTGTTTTCACTTAGCTTTCTGAAGTTTCTTTTATTAGGCTCGCAAGCGTAAATGTGGGTATATGCCCCTTTTGTATGAGACAAAAACTCGGCAACGGTGTCGCCGGTGTATGCGCCAAGGTCAACGAAAATCTCGTTTCCGGAGGGTTTGATGATGTTTTCATAAGCTTCGCCGGGCGGGGTGTGAACCCTCTTTAAGCAATCAATGTCGCCGGTAATTTTAAACTCGATGACCGCTTTATATACTTCTTTCGAGGTTTTGTCGGCAAGCAACGAATATACCTTTTCAAGCTTATCGAAGTTTTCAAGCATATATTCTTTTGTAAAAAGCCCCTCACCGATAACGGGCATGTCGGGCACGATAAGCTCGTGCCTGCGGCTCAGATTTTCAATCTTCTCGATCAGCTCTTCATATCCTGCGCCGAATGCAAGCACGATGATGAAATCATCGACCGCCGCCTCGATTTCTGAAAGCTTGTGAATTTTGTGGCCGCAGAAAACTTTGTCGCGCACAAATTCGTCGCTTGCAAAAATGCCTGCACATGCAATCTTATAATCCTCGAAGATTTTTAAAACCTTCAAGCAACCGTCGCCCATGCCGTAAACAAAAACAGGCTTTTTGGTTTTCTGCAGGCGGGTGATATATGAAGTTAAGCTTGAAAAATAGTTTTTGTCAAGGGTCATGGGGTGGGTCTCCTTGGGTTTTAATGGGGGCAGGGCGAGCCGTGGCGAGCGCCGCCCCCGAGTGTAACGAGGGGGCGAGTGCGAAGGCGTGGCGAGCCCGGGCGTTTGGGGACGCGCCGCACCGGCAGCACAGCCCTCGCTGACCGCTCGGGCGCGCCCGCCGACTTCGGCGCTGCTTGCTGTTAAACCAATTATACTAAAAAGGGTTGCCTTGCGCAACCCCACTTGACTTAAAGCCTTAAAAGCCGTAAAATTAGAATATCAAACAAAAGGAGCGTTTAACCGTGGTTTTTACAATTGACGTTGGAAACACAAACATTGTTTTGGGTGCGTTTAAAAACGACAAGCTCGTTTTCACCTCTCGCATTGCGACAAATTCATATTATACCGAAGACCAATATGCCATCACCCTTGCAGATATAATCCGCCTTTACGGCTGTGACCCTAAGGCTTTCAGCGGCGCAATAATTTCAAGCGTCGTGCCCTCGCTAATCAACGTTTTGAAAAATGCTGTTAAAAAGCTTACAGGCATCAATGCGCTTGTTGTTGGCCCCGGCATTAAAACAGGGCTTAACATCAGGCTTGAAAACCCTGCAATTTTGGGTGCAGACCTTGTCTGCGGTGCTGTGGGCGCACTTACAAAATATAAAGCTCCGCTTATAATTTTCGATTTCGGCACCGCAACCACCATTTCGGCGATTGACAAAAACGGCAATTTTTTGGGAGGGTCCATTATCCCAGGTGTTAACGTTTCGCTTAAAGCGCTAAGCTCGTCTGCCGCCCTCTTGCAGGATATAGGCGCAGGCAACGGCTCGCCCGAGGTTATCGGCACCAACACCCCCGATTCAATGCGCTCGGGTGTGATTCTGGGCAACGCCTCGATGGTTGACGGCATGGTTGAAAGATACCGCGAAAAGCTTGGCGAGGAAGCTGGCGTTATTGCAACGGGCGGCTTGGCAGGAACTATTATAAAGCACTGCAAAACACCAAACATCACGCTTGACGAGGACCTTTTGCTCGACGGGCTTTATGCTATTTATAAGAAAAACAGATAAGGTTTTACGAGGGGAACCCCTGATAAAATAAAATATCAGAATGTCACATACAAAAAGGAGGCTTATTCAGCCTCCTTTTTTAATGCTCTAATTATCTCATTCCGTTGCCGTTAGAGTTACCGCCGTTTGCGCCGCCGTTGTTGCCGCCATTACCGCCGTTGTTGCCGTTCATGCCAAGGTCGTCGCCAATGTTGCTTAAACCGTTTTCAATATCGCTGCCGATATTGCTAAGGTCGCTTTCCAAGGTGTTGGTCTGTTCGGTGGTTGTGGTTACATCAGGGGTCGAATGAGTTGTACCAAGCGAGCCTGAAGTGCCGGGTGTGGGGTTGTTATTATTGTTGTTATTATCCGAGCAGCCTGCAAAGCAAAGAGTGCAAGCAATTGCAAGCAAAATTAACGCTAATCTTTTCATTTTGCTTTCCTTTCAATATTCAAATATTATTTGGTGAGTTTTGTTCTCGCACTTATTATTTCTTTCAAGCAAGAATATATACAAAAAAGCGACAGGATAATCAAGGAATCCCGTCGCTTAATTTTTTGTTATTTCGGCTTAACCTCAAGCCAAAGCTCATATTCGCCCATCAAAACAGCGTTTACGTCTAAAACATAGCCAACCTCGGCGCTTCCGCCCGCATCAGTTAAATGAGACTTGACAAACTTTGCCTGCACACCGACAATCATCTCGCCGTAGGGTGTGCCATAGTGGCAGAAGTTTTTCTTGCCAAGCTCGATAACAAGCTCGCTGGTAACAGCACCTGTGCGCTCAAGCTGGAAACGTGTGCCGTTAATTCTTAAAAGCGAGGCCGAGCCGTCATAGCCCGTCGCGTCCGACTCGTTATATCTGATCTCATATCCGTCGGGTGTTACATCAAACGTGCCCTCGGTGATGATCTCGGTCTCGTTGACCTCGTCCTCGACACGCTGAATGCCCTTAATTGTAATCATTACGTCCTTAATTTTAATCACTCCCAAATTCAGTCAAGCGAACAGCTTTTAATCGTTACGTTGTCAAGACCGGTCAAAAAGTGCTGTGCGTTTTCTTCAAAAAGCTCGGCGCTGTCGGTACAATAAAGCTCGATTTTGCCCTTTTCGGCTCTGTCTGTCAAAAGTCCGTTTTGCGCTAAAACCTCCATGGCAAACTTGCCTGCTTCCCCGCCCGAGGATATAAGTGCAACGCCCTCGCCCATAATATCAGAAATAATACCTGTCAGCAAGGGGTAATGTGTGCAGCCCAAGATCAAGGTGTCTACCCCGGCTTCTTTTAAAGGCAAGAGGTATTCGCGTGCGATCTCCTCCGTCGGGGCACAGCCTTTTTCAATATAGCCGTTTTCGACAAGCGGCACAAACATGGGGCACGCTTTTGAATATACCTCGCACTCGGGGATAATTTCTTTAATCAGTCGCTCATAGCTGCGGCTTCTTATCGTTGCCGCTGTGCCGATAACACCGATTTTTTTGTTTTTTGTTTTGTTGCAGGCGGCGCTTACCGCAGGGCGGATAACGCCTGTGTAAAGTCCGTCGCAGAAGTCTGTGTCGTCTGCCAGAACGCTTGAAACCGTGCCGCAGGCGGCAATATACATTTTAACGTTGTGGCTTTGCAAAAACTTAACGTCCTGCGCGGCATATTTATAAATGGTGTCACGGCTTTTCGAGCCGTAGGGCACACGGGCGGTATCGCCCAGATAAACAATGTTTTCATTCGGCAAAAGCTTGGCAAGCTCTTTAACGGCGGTTAAGCCGCCAATGCCCGAATCGAAAACGCCGATGGCGCTGTTTCTGTCTGTCATATCTTCTCCTAAAAAAGAATTTTTGTTTATGTAATTATATGCGTGTTTCAGTCAAGAATACTCTGAGAGGGTCTGTTATTATATTCGTTCTTCTCATCAACCCGCTTGGCAATAAGCTTCCATGCCTTTGTCATTGCAAGTGCGGCGCTTATAATCGCAAAAGCAATAATCGGCATATATCTAAGCTCGTAAGATGGCGGACGGTAGGTAAGCTCGGGGTGGGCAACAAATTCGTCAATAAGCTCGCCTGCCATCTTCAAAAAAGGTATAAGTCCTGCAACCGTAAGCGGAAGCTGAAGAATATATACTCTTGCATAGCAAAGAATAAGTGCTGTAAGCAGCAAAACCGAGCCTATTAAAAAGCCTGTTGCGCGGTAGGAATATTGAGGAATAAGTGCATAGAAAGTAAATATCGAAACTCCGCTCCAGAAAAAGCCCGACCACAAAAACAAAACCGTCATTGCCGATTTTGCAACAAGCATCCAGAAAGGTTCTTTTTCACGAATTTTTGCG
>JAZSPX010000061.1:0-4723 GCA_045537675.1 Candidatus Faeciplasma sp.
AGGATATATCGTTTGGCTACTTAGACTCCTATGCCTATAACGAGATTGAACAGTTGCTTGAAAAGAATAAGGACGAACGAGAGGAGTTCATTCAGCTCATCAAGTCACGCATTTCGGCACGCCTTGCAACCGATTTTGACCCCGTCCCCACGATCGAGGGGCGTGTTAAATCGGCATACGGCATCTATAAAAAGGTTTACGAGCAGGGAAGAAGCTTTGAAGAAATTTACGATAAATATGCCGTCCGTGTAATCGTAAACGATGTTACCGAGTGCTACTTCGTTCTTGGTATAGTCCACGATATGTTCCAGCCAATTCCAAATCGCTTTAAAGATTATATCTCAACCCCAAAGGCTAACATGTACCAAAGCCTTCACACCACCGTTGTCGGCCGAGAGGGTATTCCTTTCGAGGTTCAGATTCGTACATGGGATATGCACCACACCGCTGAATTCGGTATCGCCGCCCACTGGAAATATAAAGAGGGCATGAAGGGCAAATATAAGTTCGATAACCGCCTTGCGTGGGTTCGCCAGATTCTTGACACCCAGCAGGATTCCAACGATGCCGAGGATATTGTAAGAGCCATAAAAGAAGACCTCGCCCCCGAAGACGTTTTTGCAATGACCCCTAAGGGCGACGTTATTTCACTGCCGTTAGGCTCAACCGTCATCGACTTTGCATATGCAATTCACACGCAGGTCGGTCACAGAATGACAGGTGCCAAGGCAGATAAAAAGCTCGTTCCTCTCGACTATCAAATCAAAACGGGCGAGATCATCGAAATCGTCACCACAAAAGATCCCAATCACGGCCCCAACCGTGCGTGGCTTAACATCTGCCACACCAGCGAGGCTAAGTCTAAAATCCGTTCGTGGTTTAAAAAAGAACGCCGTGAAGAAAATATCGCCGAGGGTAAGCTTGAAATCGAGCGCGAGTTCAAGCGCAACATGATTCGTGTACCCGAAAGCGATTTGGAAGATTTCCTCTCGCTTGATATGAAACGCCATAACTGCGACAGCATAGATGACTTCTATGCCGCAATCGGTTACGGCGGCGTAGTCCTTTCTAAAATCTTACCCAGACTTAAAGACGAATATAATAAAAAATATGTTCAAGCCCAGCCCGAAGCCAAAATCACCGATTTCATTCCCAAGTCAAACAAGGCAAATTCAGGCGTTATTGTAGATGGAATTGATAACTGCGTTGTCAAGTTCTCACAGTGCTGCTCACCCTTGCCCGGAGATGAAATAGTCGGCTTTATTACCCGTGGCCACGGTGTGTCTGTTCACAAGCGTGACTGCGTTAACTATCTGTCTCAGAAGGATTCCTCGCCCGAACGCTGGATAGGTGTTCGCTGGGCGAAAGAACAGGTTGCCTCAAGCTACTATAAGGTAGTGCTCGATGTCGTCGGACATGACCGAATGGGTGTCTTTATGGATATAATGGCGACCCTTAACGAGTGCAAGATAATGACTCACGAGGCATCTGCCAGAACGCTTAAAAACGGTAACTTCAGCGCAATGCTTACCATCAGCGTCGGCGGCACCGCCGAGCTTTCGGGCATCATGACAAAGATCAAAAAGATTGACGGCGTTCTCTCCGTCGACAGAAGCAACAAATAAATAAGGGGCTACCCTCCGCCGACCGCTGCACCTTCGGCGCAGCGGCTCCGCCGTCGGACAGCCCCCGAAAAACCTTACGCTTTCAAAAATCCCATCATCGCCGCACCCCGCGGCTCCACCGCCGCGCACAGCCCCGTTCGGGGCGCGCGTGCCGACGTCGCCGCACGTTACCTCACCCCTCTTAGGAGAAATCACATGACCGTTCACAAGCTATCATCCTTGGGTGCTTTCGGCACCAACTGCTACATCGTCGAAACTAACTCAAAAAGCGCAGTACTTATCGACGCCCCATGCCAGCCAAAGCGCATTTTAAGTGCCGTTAACGACTTATGCCTTACTCTTAAAGCAATTCTTCTCACTCACGGCCATTGCGACCATATCGAGGCTGTTAACAGCATTGTTTCCAAAACCGGCTGTAAGGTTTATATCCACGAGGGGGACGCAAGCATGCTAACCGATAAAATGCTCTCGCTTGCAGGCTATTTCGGCACACCCTTTATCGGGTTCGAGGGGGCGAACACCCTCACCGACGGTGACACTGTAACTGTCGATGACGTTACGTTCAAGGTTATCTCAACTCCCGGTCACACCAAAGGCTCGGTCTGCTATGTTTTAGATGACATCATCTTCTCGGGTGATACTTTGTTCTACAACTCCATCGGCAGAACTGATTTCCCGGGCGGAGACTATAAAACTATCTTAAGCTCCATTGCCAAGCTTAAAACCCTAGGTAAAAATTTTGTTGTTCACCCCGGGCATGAGCGCTCGACCGACCTCTATTTCGAATTTGAAACCAACCCGTTTTTAAACGATTTAAGATAAATCAACATTAAAAGGAAGCATTAAAATGACACTCATTTTCCAAGGCAACGACTTTAAATACGAGCTCGAAGCTGTCTGCAAGCTCTTTTTCCCCGTAAAGTCATTTAATTTCATATTTGCCGATACCGAACAGGTTCCTTCTCAGCCCGAAGGTGACTATTGCTTCATCACCCGAAATATAGCGAGCGAAGACACCACTTTAACGGTAACCGCTTGTGTCGATGGGGTCAAGCACTCCGAAAGCGAAAAGCTTTCAAATTTGACTGTAAATTACGAGGACGACTGTGAATTCCGCCTTGGCAGAATTATGTACCGCTGTTTGTGCAAGGTAACAGGCATAACTCCCAAGTGGGGAATATTAACAGGCGTGCGTCCTGTCAAGCTTGTAAACAAGCTTATCAAAGCAGGCTATAACGAAAACGAGATCCACCACCGCCTTAAAACAGAATATTTACTGTCTGACGAAAAAATAAATATCGCTTATAGCACCGCTAAGAATCAAGAGGAGATTATGTCAGCTGTCGATGATAAATCGTTCAGCCTCTATGTCTCAATTCCTTTTTGCCCCACACGCTGTGCCTATTGCTCATTCGTGTCGCAAACCGTTTCAAGCTTCAAAAAGCTCATGCCCGAATACGTCAA
Organism: Candidatus Faeciplasma sp.; assembly: GCA_045537675.1. Lineage (GTDB taxonomy): Bacteria > Bacillota > Clostridia > Oscillospirales > Ruminococcaceae > Faeciplasma. The sequence continues at coordinate 3,090 of JAZSPX010000061.1, forward strand.
AAAACTTTGCGAGGAAATCCGTTACACCGCTTCTCTTGTAAAGGATAAAGGCTTGACACTTGATACCGTCTATTTCGGCGGAGGAACACCTACCTCCATCGAGGCCGAAGATTTAGATAAAATAATGAAAACGATTGCCGAATGCTTCGATTTATCTCGCCTTCGTGAATACACTGTCGAAGCAGGCAGACCCGACACCATAACACCCGACAAACTAAGTGTTATCAAGCAAAACGGTGGCACTCGTGTCAGCATAAACCCCCAGACAATGCACGACTCGGTGCTTGAAGCAATAGGCCGTAAGCACACCGTTTCCGAGTTTTTGGACAGCTATAACCTTGCAAAAAGCATCGGCTTCGACTGCGTAAACGTCGATTTGATTGCAGGCCTGCCTACCGATACGTTAGACGGCTTTATGCAAACTGTGGAAAGTATAATTGCTTTACAACCTGAAAACATTACGATCCATGCGCTTTCAATCAAGCGTGCCGCAGACCTCATGCAGGACCAGCGCGATGTCAGCTCGCTTTTGGCGTCTGATATGATCGATTACGCCACTGCCCGACTCACAGATGAAGGCTATATGCCTTATTACCTCTACCGCCAGAAAAACCAGCTCGGAAATCAGGAAAACATCGGCTGGACGAAGAAGGGCAAGGCAAGTGTTTATAACATTACGATCATGGAGGAAGTGCAGACTATAATCGCTGTCGGTGCAGGCGGCTCTACCAAGCTTGTCGATCTTAAAAACCACGAGTTAGAGCGCTTCTTCAACCCCAAATATCCGCTTGAATATTTAAAGCATTTCGACGATATGGTTATCCCAAGAAAAGAAAAAGCAATAACCCTCTTAGGAGAGATGTTAAATGATAAAAAAGAATGATATCGTCCGTCTTTCCATTACCGCCCTCACTAACGAGGGGAACGGTGTCGGCAGACACGAAGGAATGGCAGTTTTTGTCCCGTTTACTGCAGTAGGCGACGAGATTGATTGCAAAATTCTAAAAGTCAATAAATCTGTTGCCTACGGCAAGGTCGAAAGACTTATTACCCCGGGCGAAAGCCGCATCACTCCCGATTGCCCGGTCTATAACAAATGCGGCGGCTGCTCTTTCAGACACATCACTTATGAAGCTGAACTTTTTGCAAAGCAAGGCTTTGTTGCCGATTGCTTCAGAAGACTTGGCGGGTTTGATATAACCCTCGAACCAATTCTGCCTGCGCAAAATGAATTAAGATACCGCAACAAGGCGCAGTTACCCGTCTCAAGTTTCGAGGGCGAGGCTAAATACGGCTTCTTCTCGCCTCGCTCACACAGGGTTGTCCCGTTCGACGATTGCCTTATTCAACCCAAGATCTTCTGCCAAATTGCCGATGAAGTGCTGGCTTACCACAACCTCCACGGTTTAAAAGCCTATGACGAGCAGACAGGAAAAGGCATCTTGCGCCATGTTTACATTCGAATGGGTCACCACAGCGGCGAAATTATGCTTACCCTTGTTGTAACCGAAAAAACATCGGCATATAACGCCTTGGCAGAGGGGTTGGTTAACAAATTCCCTCAAATAAAAACAGTTATTTTAAACGGCAACCCCAAAAATACATACGTCATTCTGGGCGAGGAGGAAATTACC
>JAZSPX010000079.1:0-5708 GCA_045537675.1 Candidatus Faeciplasma sp.
CCAGATTGAAAGCACGCTGCCCATGGCAACGTTCATCATGCCGTCGGTTTCATAATACATCTCTTTGGCATATAACAGCAGGTCGATAATCTTTTCATCAACGCTCACAACCTCGTGCCCGCCGTTTACAAGCTTGTTGACGGTGTGCAAGTTGTTCAGCCCGTCATATTTATTATAAATCGTGTAAAGCTTATGATACTCCTCTAAAAGCGAGGTTGCTTTGGCGCAGACCTCATCAAAATCCTCCTGATTATTTTCATAACCCACAATCGTGGTGTGAGTATCGAAATAATCGAAATAATAAGCCGTGAATTTTTTAGGCTCATTTGCTTTATTGCAGGCGCAAAGAGCCGTGAGCAAAACAAAAGCCACAACAAGCGATATTATTCTCTTCATGCCTCTTCCCTCCTGCATAAAATAAAACAGATAAAAAGGGATGCCGTGCTAAAACGGCATCCCTTGCATTTTTTCATCAGAAATTACTTAACAGCCTTAACAGCAGCCTTTACCAAGTCGGAAATACCGATGGTGCAGCCTGCAGTCTGCAAGGATTCTACGCCGTAACCGTCAACAACAAGTGCCGAGATTTCGCCTGCGGTCTTGCCAACACATTCAGCGCTGAAAGCAGCAGCCTGTTCGTTCCATTCCAAAACCTTGCCGTCACCGTTAAGGTCGGTGCCGTAAGCGGACATGTTATAAGCTGTGCCAAGCTCGTTCTTGGTCTTGATCTGTGCAGCAGCGTCATAGGTAGCAGCGCCGTTTACATCGAAAGTGAATGCAGCCTGAACAGCATCGGTAGCCATTGCGGAAACCTTACCTTCAGCATTAACTGCAGCAGCAACGATAGTTACTTCCAATTCAACACTGCCTGCAGCTTCTTCGGTAGCAGCCTTGCCGTCGTCAGCAGAAACAAATGCAACGTTCAAGGTGTCGTTTGCGGTAGCGTTAGAATCAGCAGCGTTTGCAACAGCCTTTTCCAAAGCCATAACAAAATCGGTGATGCCGATTGTGCAGCCTGCGTTCATAATTTCTTCGTTGCCCTGATAGCCGTTAACTACCATTGCCTTAACTTCGTCAATGGTCTTGCCTTCAACAACCTTGCAGAAAGCGTCAACCTGTTCGAACCATTCCAAAACCTTGCCGTCGCCGTTAACGTCGCTGCCGTAAGCAGACATGTTGTATGCGGTGCCGAGTTCGTACTTGGTCTTAATGTCTTCATCATTTTCGTTGGTAATGTCTTCGCCGGCAACAGTCCAGTTGGCTGTGTAAGCAACTGTGTCGATATCGCACTTAACGATTTTGCCGTCAGCGTCAACCAAAACAGCGGCAGCAGTAGAAACTACTTCGCCCGAGCCGTCAGCTTCTTCGCTGGCGTTTGTGCCTGCTTCATAGTAAGAGTAAACACCCATACCGAACTTAACAGTCTTTGCAGCACCGCAGCCTGCGAACAAAACAGCTGTCATAACGATTGCCAGAACAATACTTAATGCTTTTTTCATTTTATTACTCTCCTTTAATCAATTTATTATTAAAATTAATTAACTGCCTTGATTATGACACATACAGGTTCGCTTGTCAAGCAATTAACAAACTTTTTTTGTTTCAAATTTTCACTTTTTTCATGTATTTCAAAAGAATAGAACCTGCCAGTCCGATGAAAGCTCCCGCAAGGATACCTGTCACGGCCAGCACAATCATATAATACCCAATCTCTGCTGTTTCCATCACAAGCATTGCAACGATAATTTGCCCTAAGTTATGAGAAACGCCGCCCGCAACGCTGACACCGACAGTTGAAAAAACGTCGGACTTTTTAAGAACTGCCATTAACACAAGGCTTAAAACCGCACCTGCAAGGCTATATGCCAAAGACATTACGTTGCCGAACAAAAGCGAGACTATAAACACCCTTACAAGAGAAACACCAAACGCCTCTTTAAAGCCAAAGCGGTATAAAAGAAAAATTATAACGATGTTGGGCAGGCCCATTTTAATTCCGGGCACAGCCGCCCATATCGGCGGAAACAGCGACTCGACATAAGACAGAATAAGCGCAACCGCCGTTATTAAACCCAGATATGCAATTTTCTTGGTTCGGTTGTTCATTATTTCTCTCCGTCAGACCGCAAGGTCCAATTCATCGTCATTTGCTTTTTCAATGCTTATTACAACTTTATTGGGCAAACAGACAATGGTTTCGCCCACGTTCGAAATTTCGCGGTGACCGACGCATATAAGGTCGGGGCAGGAGGCCGAGCTGACACTCGCCTTCCCCTCTTTAATAACCAACGTGTTGGTGCCGCTGACAGTTATGATATCAGTTTCAAGTTCTTTGTCAAGAGGGTAACGGGCAACCTCTGACCCATCGACAGAAACGACAGCATAGTCGCCTGCCTGTTTAAATGCATTAAATAACACAAATCCTGCCGCCGCCAAGACAAGCAAGGCAGCGACAAGAATAAGGTCGTTTTTGAGTTTTCTTTTATTATTACTTTCCATAATCAATTATGCTGTGAGCCGCAAAGTCGGTCAGCTTAATGCAGTGTGTGGGGCAAACCTCGGCACACTTGCCGCAGGCAATGCACTTATCATAATCAATAACCGAGAGATTATCTATAACCGTAATTGCATTGGTGGGGCAGTTAACCTCGCACTTTTTGCATCCGATACAGGAGTTTTTGCAAATCTTTCTCGCAACAGCACCCTTGTCGTTCGAGTTACACATAACAGCAACTCTTGCATCACGGGGAATGATAGCAATAATATCCTTGGGACATTCCTTAGCGCACATGCCGCAGCCGATACAAATTCTTGAATCGACACGGGCAATGCCGTCATCAAAGCAGATAGCGTCAACAGGGCAGACCTTGGCACAGTCGCCGCAGCCGATACAGCCAAAACGGCAAGCATTGGGGCCGCCATAGAGCATTGAAGCCGCAAGGCAGGAATCTACGCCGTCGTAATCTGCTTTTTTAGAGGTTGCGTCGCAGGTGCCGTTACAGCCAACGAATGCAACGATAGGCTCGCTTGCCTTAACCTCTACTCCCAAAACTTCAGAAAGCTTTTCGGCAACGGCAATGGCACCGGGCACGCAAAGGTGAGGCTCAGCCTCGCCCAAAGCCAAGGCTTTTGCATAACCGTCACAGCCTGTGTAACCGCAGGCACCGCAGTTTGAACCGGGCAGACATTCACGAATGAGCTTTGTTTTTTCTTCCTCCTCAATTCTGAAGAAGTATGAAGCCAGAACAAGCAAAATACCTGCAACCAAGCCGACAGCGCCGACAACCAAAAGGGCAATTAAAATATCAAACATAATCCTACACCCTCCTTAAGCAAACAAGTTGTCAACAATTCCGGCAAAGCCGAAGAATGCCAAAGAAAGGAATGAAGCCGCAATTAAGGTTACGGGCAAGCCGCGAAGCGATTTGGGAATGTTCATTTCGTCAATTCTCTGGCGGATACCCGAGAACAGAACCATTGCAAGCAAGAAGCCCAAGCCGCAGCCCAAGGAGCTAACGATAGATTCAACAAAGTTGAAGCCGTCGGTCATGTTGTTGATGGTAACGCCCAGAACAGCGCAGTTGGTTGTGATAAGCGGCAGATATACGCCCAAACTTTTGTGAAGCGCAGGAATATACTTCTTTAAGAAAATTTCGGTAAACTGAACGAGGGAGGCAATAACCAAAATGAAAACGATGGTCTGCATATAGCCAAGGTTAAGTCTATCCAAAACGAATATCTGAATGGGCCATGTAACGGCGGTTGCCATTAACATTACAAACGTTACGGCAATGCCCATGCCTGTTGCCTGATTGAGCTTTTTAGATACACCCAAGAAGGGGCAGATGCCCAAAAACTGGCTTAAAACATAGTTATTTACAAGAACCGAGGACATTAAAATGACGATTAAACTTTTAACAGTATCCATTTAGTTGCCCTCCTTTAAAATGTTATCTACTGCTTTCTCAACATTATTCTCGCAAGAGGAGCAGGATTTGCACAAGCCTGCCGAGGGGCAGCCTGCACAGCTAAAGCTCTTTTTCTTGGGGTACTGACCCTTGGTGATAAGAGAAACAACAGCGATAAGAAGACCGTAAACAAGCATACCGCCCGGTGCTTTGGTGAGATAGCTTATTGTGTGGTCGATAAGGAACGGGATTTCGATGCCTGCAAATGTGCCTGCACCGAACACCTCACGAATGGTTGCCATTGCCAAAAGCGCAACGGTAAAGCCAAGACCCATGCCCACACCGTCGAGTGCGGATTTGCCGACGTTGTTTTTGCTTGCAAACATTTCTGCTCTGCCCAAAATAATGCAGTTAACCGTGATCAACGCAAGGTATACACCCAAAAGCTCATAAAGTTCGGGCAGATAGGCGTGCATAAACATCTGAACGATGGTTACAAAGCCTGCGATAATTACGATATAGCAAGGAATTCTTACGGTTTCGGGTATCATTTTTCTCAAAAGAGAAATTACGATATTCGAGCAGATTAAAACCGCGGTTGCCGCAAGACCCATTGCAAGCGCACCGATAACGGTGTTTGTTACCGCAAGTGTGGGGCATGTGCCCAGAATGAGAACGAAAACGGGGTTTTCAAGGAGCAAGCCCTTGAAAAGTATTGACAAGTTATTGTCTTTTTTCATAAGTTAGGCCACTCCTTCCAAAATTTTAATAGTTTCAAATATCTTGCCGATTGCAACCTTATAACCGTTTGTTGTAAGGGTTGCACCGCTGATAGCGTCGATGTCGTTATAGCTTGATTCATCTCTGCCGTCGAACTGAGAGTAGAACTCGGGGTCTGCGCAGACCGAGCCGATGTTTTCAGTCTCGGCCTGATAGGTGGTTACACAGTCAATGATAACGCCGTCCTTGGTTGCCGAAACCATGATCTGGATATGCTCGCCAGATGCGGGGTGGTACTTGTCGCCGCCGTTAATGCCATAACCTGCAGCCTTAAGCTCGAATACATAGTTGCCGCTAAGAGTTCTGTAAGCGTTCACTACCTGTGAGGGAATATTCTCGTAAGCCGAGAGGTCGATGATCTCAACCTCGGACGCCAAGAATATTTTGGCATCGCTTTCAATCGAAGCCTTCAAAGCTTCGTCTACTTCAGATATTACGTTACCCGAAACGTCAACGCCGATAAAGCTTTCGCCCGAAACGAATACGTAGCCTGCATCGTTATCAGCGTGATATACAGCATCGGTGACTTCCAAGACTTCCTGAATGAAGAAGGAGGTGAACTCTCCCTCACCCTCGGGCAAAGCCGCATTCAAGTTGTCAGCCAAAATCTGTTCGGGAGTTCTTATGTCAACGCTGCCGCCGCCCATGATAACTGCGGTGTTCAAAGCGTCTTTGACAGCGTTTTTATAACCCTCGGTGGTTCTTGTTGCACCTGCAACGGTGTCCAAACTGTCAACGGTTTCAAGGGTTGCGCCAACGGTTGTTTCGCCATAGGTCTTTTCATAGCCCAATGTCTCGCTCGAGCCAAGGCAGGTAGCACCCGTAACGGTGCCCGAAGCGTCAACACCGACCATGATAACCATGCCTGTGGAATAGCCTGCTGTGGTAAGCTTTACAACGTAACCGCCGCTTGCTTCCTTAAACACCTCGTTAACTGTCGAGGGCAAAGTGTAGGAAGAAATATCAACAGCTTCAAAGCCTGTTCCGTTCGGCATTACAACAAGCAAAGCTTCGTTAGCG
>JAZSPX010000149.1:0-3075 GCA_045537675.1 Candidatus Faeciplasma sp.
AAGATTTTCGAGGGTCTTGTCGCCCTCAACTACCTTAGAGGTCAGTTCGCTTACAGAACCGTGGTCGATTAAAACACCCGACTTCACCAGCAAAATATCATCTGCAATGGTTTCGATGTCCGAAACGATGTGGGTCGAGATAATAACGATCTTATCTTTAGCAAGGCTTGAAATTAAGTTTCGTGTAATAACACGCTGTTTCGGGTCGAGTCCTGCAGTGGGCTCGTCGAGGATCAAAAGCTTCGGGTCGCCGAGCAGCGACTGCGCAATAAGTATGCGCTGTTTCATGCCGCCCGAAAAACCGCCGAGCTTGTGTGAGGCTTTATCGGAAAGCTCGACAAGATTTAAAACTCGCATGACTTCTTGCTTTATTTTATCCGAGGGGATACCCTTAAGTGCAGCGATATACCCCAAAAATCTTGCGGCAGAAAAGCTTGGATACAGTTCCTGCTGCTGGGGCATAAAGCCAATGACAGAGCGATAGTTTGCGTTAAGCTTATTTATATCCTCGCCATTCCACAAAATCTCGCTGCCCGCATCGGCTGGGATGTTTTGCGTGATAATATTCATCATCGTCGATTTGCCGGCGCCGTTTGGGCCAAGCAAGCCGTAAATACCGGCGTGAAATTCAAAGGTGAAGTCCTTCAGGGCGTGGTTTGTTGAGTAGTGTTTGTTGACATTTGTTAGGGTAAGGGTAGACATCAGTTATCCTCCCAATCGATAGTGAACGGCTCGCCCAAAAATTCGCTGATATTTTGGGTGAGGGTCTGTCTTTGTTCTTCAAGTATATATCCGGATAAAAGCGCAAGGTTTTTGTATAAGGGCAAACGTTCTCTTACAGCTTCTCGGGTTATGCCGACACGCTCATATTCGCTCACATCGTTTAGCGCAAGCCAGAATGGTGCATATGCCTTATCTCCGACAACAATTGCATATTCGTTTGCAAATTCCTTTGTTACCTCCTCAATGCTTGCGTTAAGAACCAAATCGATATCTTTCTGAGTGATTGTGTTTTCATCGCCGTATTTTAAATACATGTCGAACTTTTCAAGCGGTGTGCCAAGTACTTTAATACAGCTATAAAGATTAGGACAAGTAGCAATGCTGTCGCACAAGCCGTTTTCTCCGCTTGCTCTTAAAGCATTTTGCTGCTCGGTAGTGGCGAGCGAGGTTATTATCTCGTTAAGCTGATACTTAATCTTACAGGGGTTTGAATAGTTAAAGAGAACCTCAAGGGTTTTGTCATGGTCTTGGCCTGAAATGTAGTCCTCGATATTCATTTTTGAGATATCACCTCCTGCGTGCTCGCCGACGATCTCGCACCCTGTCTCGTATTCCGAAACAAACCAGCCCGCAGGCACATAATATACTGCTGTTACGCTTCCCACGCCTTCCTCTGTAACGCAAAACTCTTGCGTTTCAAGAGTTTCAATATTTGTAATTATGCCTTTTATGTAAGCTACCGAAGGCTCTTCGATATTAGTCTGCAATGTAACTATTATCGACGAATCAACGTCACAGGCGCTCAAATTGGCAACATAGTATTCTTCTGTCTGTGTTCCGCCACCGCCAAGTCCTCCAGTGTTGCCGAATGCAGAATTTGTCACATATCCAAGGCTTTTCAGATAAGCCTTAATAGTTTCGCAGTATTCTGTGCGGCTCAAGTCGTCAAAGAAGTCATATTCTTTTCCCGTAATTCGTTCATACTCTTCATCAATATTAAGCGGTCTCCTATTTTCTCCGTAATAAAACTCCAACGCTTCATTCAAATCGGAAAATCCCTTTTCTTCAGGCTCGGATGTCAATTCTTCAACGGGCATTTCAATTTCGCTACCGATTAGTTCGCCTGCACTCACTTTTTTATAGATATATCCGCCTTTATCATCGTCAATATTTCTTAGGATATAGTAACCGTCGATATAGTATACGATTTCAGTCATTATGTCATCGGTTTTAAGAGATAACAGCTTGCCTGTTTCGATTTCGTAGGCAGTTTTGCTCATACGGTCAAAGATATATCCGTTTACGATACTTGCATCCGCAAGCTTTGGGATCGGCTTTTCACTTCCGTCGGGAGCGTGAAGTGTCATATTCCCATCAGCATCTGATGTGATAAGGTATCCCGACATTAAATAATCTACTGTATAATCAAGCTTGGATATACTACCGTCCGATATGTTGTACTTCACATAGTATGTAGTAAAAACCGACTCAGCGTATTCAAGGTCTTCGAGAAGCTTGTAGTCATATTCCTCTTCGGCATAGTTTATATGGAAGTATATTTCGTCGTTATATATGCCAAAAAGCCACGCACCGGCGCCATAGCCTTCGGCAAGCTTATCAATCTTGGTGAATTCGTTATTTTTAAAACTATAAGAATAAAGGTAAGAAGCGTTGCGGTTGGTAGTGCTTCCAAAGTCGTCGAATTCTACGCTGTCCGGACAGAAGTAGAAAGTATCACCGATAAGTAAAAGTTTTGTATAGGACATTACCTGTAAACCTTTGAGCTCGCAAAGTTTGACACGGTTTGTGCCGTCAAGATTTGCTTTATTAAAGTATGTAATCCAGGTGTAACCGTCTTCCTCGCGCAAGACATCATAAGTGAAGTAGTGTAGATTATCTCCGTAAATCGTCGGGCAGATGTATATTCCGTATGACGGGCAGGTTTCTTCGTTATCGTGAGCGCAGTTGGGATAAGGACAGATGAATGCAGAGTTCATTGTTGTGAAATCGGCAAAATGCAGACGCGACTGGTTGTCTGTATACAACTCGCCGTTGTTGCAAAGATTGGTGTGGTTTGTGATTATTCTTGCTTCGTCAGAAGTTGCATCCGAGGAACAAGATGTAAATAAAATTGCTGCAGCCAAGCTTAAAGCAATCATCACGGATATTAACTTTTTCTTCATAAAATCACTCCTTCATCTTATCAAACAGAATACATATGGTATATGTTACATTTTATAGCTTAATTATACAAATAATAAATAACAGTTGTCAATATATGATAGCTGATCTTAAATGAATCTTAAGAAGTGTATGGTCAGATAAGTAGTATTTGTTGAAATGGTTTAGGTG
>JAZSPX010000245.1:0-10207 GCA_045537675.1 Candidatus Faeciplasma sp.
AGACCGCTTGGCCCCCGACTCCCCAGTTTTCGTTACCGATGCCGATGAACTTAACCTTCCAGGGTTCTTCTCTGCCGTTTTTCTTTCGAAGTTCGGTCATGGGAGATTCGTTAGCAGAGGTCATGTATTCGACCCAGTTTGCAGCTTCTTCGATCGTGCCGCTGCCGACATTAACGGAAACGTATGCGTCGCAACCGACGAGTTCGCAGAAATCGAGGAATTCGTGAGTGCCGAAAGAGTTATCCTCGGTTACTCCTCCCCAGTGTACGTTAACGATCTTCTTTCTGCTTTCCTGAGGGCCGATGCCGTCCATCCAGTGATATGTATCTGCAAAGCAGCCGCCCGGCCAGCGAAGAACGGGAAGCTTGATTGCCTTAAAAGCTTCAACAACGTCGGTTCTGAAGCCGTTGATATTGGGAATTGGACTGTCCTTGCCAACGTAGATACCGCCGTAAATACATCTTCCGAGGTGTTCGGAGAAGTGGCCGTAAATGTTCTTGTTAATCTTGCTTATTTTGTTTGACTTATCAATAGTCATCTTTAATGTTGCCATAAACATATGCCTCCTTATGCACAATATTATGTATTAATTTTACTACTTTAAGCCAAAATTTAGGTTTCAAAACAGTTAACAAACATTGATATATTCTAATAAATTTTGACTATTTATTGATTGATATATTAATCCTGTAAATTGGCAAACTGGTAAGCACGGACATAGTCAACCTCGACAGTGGAGGGTAAGTCAGAAAGGCTGATTTCGCCTGCCCAAGAGCCGACTTCGAGCGTGAGTTTCATGTAACCGGGCTGGTTGCAGACGCCGCCGGCTGAAGATTCCCACATGAGCTCGCCGTCGATATACCACTTATAACCCTCGGGCGACCAGCGCATTGAATAGGTGTGGAAATTGCCGTCGTAGAGGTCTTCGCGGTATTCTGATACGCCGTCGGACTTGTGGTGTTCTGCGTAGCCGTCCCAGTGAAGGGCGTGGTTTATGCCGAAGGTTTTGGCGTTGAACGCCTCCATAATATCAATCTCGGTGCCGTCAACACCTTCGTTTCCAATGCTGCCGACGTCGCCGCACATCATCCAGAATGCTGACCAGTAACCGGGTATGTTCTGAACGCGCATGCTGCATTCAAAATAGCCGTATGCCTGTTCGAATAAGCCTTTGGTGCGGATTGCACCCGACTTGTAGCAGACATCCTCTTCATCAAGTATGACGGACAGAACAAGCTTGCCGTCTTCGACTGTGGCGCACCTGGGGTCCCACTTTCCTCCCCTGTCGGCACGGGTCCATTCGGGGCAGTATTCCCAGTTAGAGGTGTTTAGTTCGCTTTTGGTAAAATCGTCGGCAAAAGTTAAGACGTATTCTTCGCCCATGATGATCTCGGTATCTCCGATTTTTTTGGCACGGTTTTCATCAGTCATTATTTCCGCCTCCTCGGACAAATTTGCAGAGCAGCCAAAAAGAGTAGCTGCGAGAGCAATAACAATTATAAAAGAAAGAAGTTTTTTCATATAACCTCCAGAAAAATTACTTTAATTTGATGATATAAAGAAAAGACGGAGCTGTCAATTAATAAAATAGATAAATAACTGACGGATATTTTGTGCTTTTAAATAATTGAAATAGGTTATTGTAAAATGATTAAATTTGTGATATGATGTATTTTGTATGTGATATTTTGTTGGAGGTTAGACCCGTGTAAAATCACAGATTGATGAAATAATGAAATTAAAATAAATATTGGAGGAATTTTCTTGTCGAAACTTGAAAACGAGATAAACAGACGAAGAACGTTTGCTATCATCTCTCACCCCGACGCAGGTAAGACAACACTTACCGAAAAGCTTCTTTTATATGGCGGAGCAATTACGCTTGCAGGCTCGGTAAAGGGCAAAAAGACGGACAAGCACGCGGTTTCGGACTGGATGGAGATTGAAAAGCAAAGAGGTATTTCGGTTACCAGCTCGGTTATGCAGTTTGAATATGACGGCTATTGCATTAACATTTTGGACACCCCCGGACACCAGGACTTTTCGGAGGATACTTACCGCACACTGATGGCGGTAGACTCGGCAGTAATGGTTATTGACGCTGCAAAGGGTGTTGAAAACCAGACCAGAAAGCTTTTTAAGGTATGCGTAATGCGCAATATACCTATTTTCACGTTTATTAATAAGCTCGACCGTGATTCGAAAAACCCGTTTGATCTTTTGGAACAGATTGAAGAAGAGCTTGGAATTTCGACCTGCCCCGTTAACTGGCCGATTGGCAACGGTGTTGACTTTAAGGGCGTTTATGACAGAAGCAACAAGCACATTCTTTCATATACGGCAAACGGCGGACAGAGCGAGGTTGACAAGGTTGAGGTTGACCTTAACGACGCAAGCTTGAGCTCGGTAATTGGTGAGGGTAACTATAACCAGCTTGTTGAGGACATTGAGCTTTTGGACGGTGCGGCTGACGAGCTTGACCTTGAAAGAGTGTCACAAGGCAAGTTAAGCCCTGTATTCTTTGGCTCGGCGCTTAATAACTTTGGTGTTGAACCTTTCTTGGAAAACTTCCTGAAGATGACGTCTTCCCCCTTGCCCAGAGTATCGAATGAAGGTGTTATTGAACCGACTGACGATCATTTCTCGGCATTTGTGTTTAAAATTCAGGCTAACATGAACAAGGCTCACCGAGACAGACTTACGTTTATGAGAATCTGCTCGGGCAAGTTCGAGCGTGATATGGAAGTCTGCCACGTGCAGGGCGACGGAAAGAAGATGCGCTTATCCCAGCCTCAGCAGATGATGGCGCAGGAGCGTGAGATTATTAACGAAGCTTATGCCGGTGACATTATCGGCGTGTTTGACCCGGGCATTTTCTCGATTGGTGACACGATTTGCGCACCCGGTAAGAAGTTTAAGTTTGACGGTATACCGACATTTGCGCCCGAGCATTTTGCAAGAATTAGACACAAGGACACCATGAAGCGCAAGCAGTTTGTTAAGGGTGCCACCCAGATTGCGCAGGAAGGTGCTATTCAGATATTCCGCGAGCCTGAATCGGGCTATGAGGAAGTTATTGTGGGCGTTGTAGGTATGCTTCAGTTTGAAGTGTTTGAGCACAGAATGAAGACTGAATATAACGTTGAGATTATTAACGAGGGTCTTCCCTATCAGTTCATTCGCTGGATTGACAATGAAGGACTTGACCCGAAGAAGTTAAACCTATCCTCGGACACAAAGATCGTTCAGGACTTTAAGGGCAATTATCTGTTGCTGTTTACAAGCGAGTGGAACATTAGATGGGCGCTTGAAAAGAACGAAGGCCTTGAGCTTAGCGAATTTAATAAGAACTAATAACAAAAAAGCAGCAGACTTTGACGGTCTGCTGCTTTTTTATTATGCTGTAATTGCGGATTTGTATTTAAGCTTGATTTTATCGGTTATAAGGGCAATGAATTCGGAGTTGGTGGGTTTGCCCTTGCCTGTGTTTACTGTGAAGCCGAAGAACGAGTTGAGGGTTTCCAAGTCTCCCCTGTCCCAAGCAATTTCGATTGCGTGACGGATTGCACGCTCGACGCGGGAGGGTGTGGTGTCAAACTCCTCGGCAACGGTGGGATAAAGAAGTTTTGTGACACATTCAAGCATTTCGGCATCGCGGATGCAGTAAAGAATTGCACTTCTTAAATAATGGTAGCCCTTGATGTGGGCAGGAACGCCGAGCTGATGGATCATTTCGGTCACAACAACCTCTAAATCGGGCTGGTGGTTGAATGTGGTTGCGGCGGGCTGTTCGTCCAGAATATCGTAACCCATAAGGCTGTTGATGCGGTCACCGAGCATTTTGAAATCGAAGGGGCGAATTAAGAAATAGGCAGCGCCGCTTTGCATTACCTGCATTTGAGCAAACTGGTTATCGAACGGAGACGTTACGATGATTACAGGCATTTTAGAGTTTGAACGGTTGAGCTTTTTAACAAGCTCGATAGCATCTATACCCGGCATTGAAAGGTCGACGATTGCAACATCGGGAGATTCGTCTTTTATTGCGTCGAACAGAATGTTGCCGTCCTTTGGGCGTGAGATGCAGAAAAATCCCATTGTTCTTAAAACTTCGGCACAGCCCAAACCAAATTCCTTGGTATCGTCGCCTATCAGCACTTTTAGCTTTTTTGTCATAAACTATTCCTCTTTCCTTGATATATACAGTTTTTCCAATTTTACCCGACGGTTGTCGAGCTGATGAGGAAATTATACAGCACTATTAACTTAGAAATTTGTCGAAGGCTGTCGAAGATATCTTATATTTCAAAAATATTTTCCATAATCTGTATTTATCGAGTGCTATTATGTCTATCTAAAATCTTTTTAAGGTATTTACCTGTAAACGAGTCGGGATTTTGGGCAACCTCTTCGGGTGTACCCTTGGCAACTATCATTCCACCTCTTACACCGCCCTCGGGTCCAAGGTCGATAATGTGGTCAGCACACTTGATGACGTCTAAGTTATGTTCGATAACCAAAACGGTGTTGCCAGAATCGCAAAGCTTATCGAGCATGTAGATAAGCTTGCTTACATCGTCGGCATGAAGGCCTGTTGTTGGCTCGTCAAGAACGTAGATAGTTCTGCCGGTTGCACGCTTAGAAAGCTCGGTCGCAAGCTTGACACGCTGAGCCTCGCCGCCCGAGAGAGTGGTTGAAGGCTGGCCAAGCTTGAGGTAGCCAAGTCCGACCTCTTGCAGGGTTTTAATTTTGCGGTAGATTTTAGGGATATTTTCGAAGAATTCACATGCTTCTTCGATAGTCATGTCCAAAACGTCGGCAATGCTTTTGCCTTTATATTTAACCTCTAACGTTTCGCGGTTATAGCGTGCGCCCTTACAAACCTCGCAAGGGACGTAAACGTCGGGCAAAAAGTGCATTTCAATCTTTAAAATGCCATCGCCTTCGCAGGCTTCGCACCTGCCCCCTCTGACGTTAAAGGAAAATCTGCCCTGATTATAGCCACGGGCTCTTGCGTCCTTGGTCATGGCGAAAAGCTCGCGGATATCGTTGAACACGCCTGTGTAGGTCGCAGGGTTAGAGCGTGGTGAGCGACCGATCGGTGACTGGTCGATGTTGATGATTTTGTCGAGGTTTTCTAACCCCTCGATAGTTTTGAAGGCACCGGGACGGATTCGGGCACGGTTGAGCTTGCAGGCAAGCTCTTTATAAATAATTTCGTTGACAAGGGACGACTTGCCCGAGCCTGAAACACCTGTTATGCAGGTGAACTTGCCCAAGGGTATGGTAACGTCAACGTTTTTTAGGTTGTTTTCGCTTGCGCCTTTGACAACAAGGCTTGCGCCGTTGCCTTTTCTTCTTTCTGTGGGCAGAGGGATAACACGCTTGCCGCTTAAGTATGCGCCTGTAATTGAGCGTTCGCATGCCTTAATATCCTCGATCGAGCCGTGGCAGACGATTTCGCCGCCGTGAACACCTGCACCCGGGCCGATATCGACGATATAGTCGGCGGCAAGCATGGTGTCTTCATCGTGTTCAACGATGATCAGTGTGTTGCCAAGGTCGCGGAGGCGTTTAAGAGCGTCGATAAGCTTGTCGTTATCACGCTGATGAAGGCCGATTGAAGGTTCGTCTAAGATATACAATACGCCCATAAGAGATGAGCCTATCTGGGTTGCCAGACGGATGCGCTGGCTTTCGCCGCCCGAGAGGGTTGCACTTGCACGGGAAAGTGTGAGGTAGTCAAGACCCACGTTTTTAAGGAAGGTCAGGCGTGCCTTGATTTCTTTTAAAATCTGGGCTCCGATGAGCTTTTCACGCTCGGAAAGCTGAAGATTTTCAATGAATTCAAGTGCCTCGATAATAGACATGTGAGTAAACTCGGCGATGTTTTTGCCGCCGATGGTTACCGCCAAAATTTCTTTTTTAAGGCGGTTGCCGCCGCAGGTGTGACACTTAACCTCGGACATGTATTCTTCTATCTTAGCTTTTACGGTGTCACTTTCGGTTGATTTATAGCGGCGCTCGAGGTTGTTTATAACACCCTCGAAGGCAGTTATCCAATATCCGCCGCCGAATTCACGGGGTCGATCGAACTGAAGCTTTTGGCCGCCTGTGCCGTAGAGGAAAATGTCAAGCTCGTCGCGGGTGAGGTCTTTGATTGGAGTGTCTAATGAGATGCCGTAATGCTCGCTGAGCTTGTTATAATAGAGCATGGTGAAGGAGTCGTCGTCAAGGGTGTTCCAGCCGTCTGCCTTAATGCCGCCCTGACGGATCGTAAGCTCGTCGTTGGGGATAATGAGCTTTTCATCGACACGCAGGAATACGCCAAGGCCAGTACATTCGGGGCAGGCACCAAATGGGTTATTGAAGGAGAACATTCTGGGTGAAAGTTCTTCAACCGATACGCCGTGGTCGGGGCAGGCATAGTTTTGAGAGAACAAAAGCTCCTCGCCGCCGACGACATCGACAACGACAAGACCGCCCGAAAGACCCAAAACAACTTCCAAGCTGTCGGTAAGGCGGGAACGGATATCGGGCTTGACGACAAGGCGGTCGACAACGACCTCGATAGTGTGTTTTTTGTTTTTATCCAAAGTAATCTTTTCTGAAAGGTCGTAAATGGAGCCATCGACACGGACACGGACATAGCCCGACTTTTTGATGTTTTCAAGCTCTTTTACATACTCGCCTTTTCGCCCTCTTACAATCGGGGCGAGAAGCTGTATCTTTGCCCCCTCAGGCAAGGATAAAACCTGGTCGACTATCTGGTCGACCGACTGACGCTTGATCTCTTTTCCGCAAACAGGGCAATGAGGAATGCCGATTCGGGCGTATAGAAGGCGCAAATAGTCATAAATCTCGGTAACAGTGCCGACTGTTGAGCGTGGATTGTTAGAGGTCGTCTTCTGGTCGATGGAAATTGCGGGAGAAAGGCCGTCGATAGAGTCGACATCGGGCTTGTCCATCTGCCCCAAGAACATTCGGGCATAGGACGAAAGACTTTCGATATAGCGGCGCTGACCGTCGGCAAAGATGGTATCGAAAGCCAAAGACGACTTGCCCGAGCCGGAAAGACCTGTGAAGACTATCATCTTGTCACGGGGCAGGGTTATATCGACATTTTTAAGGTTATGCTCGCGCGCACCTTTAATTACGATTTCGTTGTTCATTAACTATCACCTTTCGAGTGCGAAATTACATATTGCGCAGCTCGTTAATTTTATCTCTAAGATATGCTGCCTGCTCGAATTCGAGCTGACGGGCAGCTTCTTTCATTTGCTTGGTCATCTTGTCAATAAGCTCCTGACGTTCACGCTTAGTGTATTGCTTAAGGCTCTTCTTGGTTTCCTTCTTTGTGATTTCGATAACGTCACGAATACCCTTGATGATGGTTTTGGGCACGATTCCGTTAGCTTCGTTATACTTCATCTGTATGTCACGGCGTCGCTCTGTTTCGGTAATGGCGCGTTCCATCGAGCCTGTGACGCTGTCGGCATACATGATCACCTTGCCGTTTGCGTTACGGGCGGCACGGCCGATCGTCTGGATAAGGGAGGATTCGCTTCGCAAGAAGCCTTCCTTATCGGCATCTAAAATAGCAACCAAGGACACTTCGGGCAGGTCTAAGCCCTCTCGCAGAAGGTTAATGCCGACTAAAACGTCGAACTCGCCAAGGCGAAGGTCACGGATTATCTCCATACGCTCCATGGTGTCTATGGAGTGGTGCATATATTTGACCTTTATGCCCATAGTCTGCAGGTAAGCAGTCAGATCCTCTGCCATTTTTACGGTGAGGGTGGTGACAAGTGTGCGCTCGCCTGCTTGGGTTCTTTGGTTTATTTCTAAAATAAGGTCGTCAATCTGGCCCTGTGTGGGTTTGACTTCAATCAACGGGTCTAAAAGGCCTGTGGGGCGGATAATCTGCTCGACCATGGCTTCGGATTCCTGCTTTTCGAGATTGCCGGGGGTGGCGGAAACAAAGATAGCTTGGTCGACGTGGGAGTAGAATTCATCGAAAGTCAGGGGGCGGTTATCGAGTGCCGAGGGCAGACGGAAGCCATATTCGACAAGGGTTTCTTTACGGGCACGGTCGCCTGCATACATTCCTCTTACCTGTGGGAGAGCAACGTGCGATTCATCGACCACAAGAATAAAATCATCGGGCAGGAAGTCTAAAAGCGTGAACGGCACGGCACCCGGCTCACGGCGGGCAAGAACACGTGAATAATTCTCGACGCCCGAGCAGAAGCCGACTTCTTCGAGCATCTCCATGTCGTATTTAACACGCTGTTCAATTCGTTGGGCTTCGATAAGCTTGTCGTTGGCTTTGAAGTATTCGACACGCTCGCGCATTTCAGCCTCGATATCGTCAATAGCTGCCATAAGCTTTTCACGGCCTGTGATGTAGTGAGATGCGGGGAAAATTGCGACGTGGGACATAGAATGAATAACCTCGCCCGTGACGACGTTGATTTCGGTGATTCTGTCGATTTCGTCGCCAAAGAATTCGACACGAATTGCGGTATCGTTGTGTGATGTGGGGAAGATTTCGACAACGTCCCCCCTCACCCTGAAGCGGTTACGCTGGAAGTCGATGTCGTTGCGCTCGTACTGAATGTTGACGAGTGCGGCAACAAGCTCGTCACGGGATTTTTCCATGCCCTGACGGATAGAAACTATCATGTCCTTATACTCGTCGGGGTCGCCAAGCGAGTAGATGCAGGAAACGGATGCGACGATGATGACGTCACAGCGCTCGCTTATTGCGGCGGTGGCGGAATGACGCAAACGGTCGATTTCATCGTTAACAGATGAGTCTTTTTCGATATATACGTCAGTCGAGGGAATGTATGCCTCGGGCTGGTAGTAGTCGTAGTAGGAAACAAAGAACTCGACTGCGCTGTCGGGGAAGAATTCACGGAATTCGGAGCAGATCTGCGCAGCAAGGGTCTTGTTAGGCTCTAAAATTAAGACAGGGCGGTTGACCTGTTCGATAACGTTGGCAATGGTAAACGTTTTGCCCGAACCTGTTACGCCAAGAAGGGTTTGTTTCTTTCTCCCCTCTTTAATTCCTTTAACAAGCTCGGAAATAGCCTCGGGCTGGTCGCCTGTCGGCTTAAATTCGCTTTTTAGTTTAAACTCGTTCACCCAAGACACCTCCGCAAAACAAATGTTCTTTCATAGAATATCACCATTTATATTATAAGTCAATGGTTTTAAGTTTATTTTAAAAAAGTTTAAGGGGAGCGATATGCTCCCCTGCTATTAAGTATCAGCTTTTTCAGTTTCATTTTGCGCTTCAAGCTCTTTAGCTTCCAGCGCTTCACGATAGGCTTTGTAATGTTTTTCAAGTTCCGGTCTTTTAGACAAAAGGTAATCTCTTGAGCTTAAAACGAAATCACGATTGTTTCTTGTTATAACGATAATCTTTATAATACAGTAGATGTAAATAAAAAGAATCAACGTAAAATAGAATACTTTATTTTCAAAAACCAACAAGAAATTATACATCCAATGGGTCAGAACCGGTAAAACCATGCTGAAAACCAAATATTTCTTTGAATTGAGAGGTTTTGTCGATTCGGGGAATACTCCATTCTTCTTAAAGACTGTAAGGTATGCATTTGCATGCTCTGTAAACTTCCACATGCTGAAATTATAGCCCATTATTACGGCAAAGAACATGTGGAACGGGACAGACAAAACTGCACGGACAAGTCCTGTTTCTATGCCGAAATTAAAAACATAAGTTATATTTTCTATCGTCGCAAAACCGAGCGAAGCAAAAACAGAATATATTATTCCGTCATACATACGTTCGAAATCTACATTATCTTTAGTGAAGAACCAGAACACCAACATTTTCAAACCTTCTTCGTGAATGGCAACGAAAAAGAAAATTGTTGCAAAAAATGCATATGTTGCTCTTTGATAGATAAAGCCCCAGAATATTTCACTGAATGTATTTAACGCGATAGCCGGGAGGCTGCAGGCAAAGCCTGCAAAGAACAGAATTAACAGCAAGCGTGCCGAATGCTTAACGCCTTTATCGAGCTTTTTGATAACCAGACAAAGCGCAACGGGCGGAATTACGGCAAGGATGAACAGCAGGAAATTCAATGTCAGCACCTCCAAAACATGTTAGATTATGCTATAATTATACTTTAGATATATAGCAGTGTCAAGAAAAAAGCCTCCCCGTAAT
>JAZSPX010000203.1:0-4909 GCA_045537675.1 Candidatus Faeciplasma sp.
TAAGCCTCCCCTAAAACAATATACGATAATATTATAATACATACACGGGGTTTGTCAAATGGTAAGTGAAAATATGTAATCAAATTGTAATGGCAAAGCTATTGAAATAAGACAGCAAGCGTGATAAAATGTAGATATGAACAGTATTTTGTTGTAAAGCGAGGTAGCTTTACAACGTTGGATAGATGTGAAAGGCATTCAGGAGGACATAAAAGTGAATTATAAAAGATTTGCAGCATTTGCAATTGCGGCTGTTTTATCGGCAAGCATGTTATGCTCGTGGGCACAGATAGAGGGCAATAAGGACGATGTGGAACAGGGTTCGCAGACGACACCAGTTTCATCAAGTGAGCCTGAGGTTACAACGACAGCTGACCCTAACGTACCCTCGAATATTATTACGACCACTACACCCGAGGTGACGACGACCACACCTGCTCCGACGTCGAGCGAAGAAGATACAAGCGAGACTCCTTCAACCTCTGCAAGCGAAGCGGAAACTGAGCCTTCGCAGACCTCGGAAACAACGAAGGTGGAAATACCCGAAACCACGCCTGCTGTTACGAACGACGAGGGCGAGATTGTTGACGATTATAAATCGGACATTGTTTTTGACACAGAGGACCCCGACGAGCTTTATGAAATGTTCGGACTTTCGAGAAGTGAGCGCGCAAGCTATTACGACAAGATTTCAAAAGAGCACGAGTTTCCTGTTGTTCATATTTCGACAGAGGGCGAGCAGAACATTGTTTCGAGAGAGGAATATATAAACTGTCTGGTTGAGATTTTCAACTGTGAGGACAAGTATGTGATGGATGCGACCTCGGCAGAAATCAGGGTCAGAGGAAATGCCAGCGCACATTATGGCAACGTGAGCAAAATCCTTAAAGAGGGCGCGCCTTACAGAATTAAGTTTACCGAAAAACAGTCGGTTTTGGGA
This sequence comes from Candidatus Faeciplasma sp., assembly GCA_045537675.1. GTDB lineage: Bacteria > Bacillota > Clostridia > Oscillospirales > Ruminococcaceae > Faeciplasma. The sequence goes on from JAZSPX010000203.1 coordinate 941, forward strand.
CTTAACGACGGTGCAAGATGCAAGTCGTGGGTGCTTTTAAGAACCTTCTCGACGGGTATAAGAGACTATTTTGCCTATGACGTTGCAAGAATTGTCAACGACGGCAATTATTACGTGACCGATGCGCAGTTTGTTCAGGTTTACGTTAACGAGGATTATAAGGGAATTTACGTTTTGTGTGAACAGACACAGGCTAACCCCAACCGTGTTGACATTAACGAGGCTAAGGACGGTTACACCGGCACAGACATCGGATATTTGGTTGAGCTTGATAACTATGGCAGCAGTGAGGAATGGAGATTCCAGCTGAACTATAACAAGGAAAAGATAACCGACGTTTACGGTGAATCGAGGGTGCCGAGAAAATATTACTACTCGGTTAAAAATGACCTTTACAGCGACGAACAGCTTAAATATATTGAAAGATATATGGAAGTGTGCTGGGAGGTTGCGATGAGAGCTATCCGTGACGGCGAATATTACAGAGTTGATGAAAACATGAACCTTGTTTTGGCACAGGAGGAGTTTTCAAGTGCTTATGACTGCATCAGTCAGGTAACGGATATTGAGTCGGTGGTGGATATGTACATTACATTTGAAGTGTGCAACGACCAGGACCTTGGCGGCGGAAGCTTCTTCTTTGCTGTTGACTTCGGTGAGCACCCCACCTACCCTGTTTTGACCTGTGTGGCACCCTGGGACTTTGACTGGGGATATACGGACTATTACTCGGACGCTGACGGCGGGTTGTATGCCGCCAGATTCAAGGATGATTATTTTGTTGAAAACTATGGCGACAGATCGAACCCGTGGCTGATTCTTTACTATTCGGCTGACTGGTTCCAGGACCTCGTTAAAGAAAAGTGGCGTGAAAAATACCCCGAGATTAAAGCCGCAGTTGACGAATGCTATGAGCTTGTGACAAACAACAAGGCAGACTTTAACTATGACGGTGAAAGCCGCACAAGACGTGCGACCGCAAACCTTGACTGGGTTTACGAAAGACTTGAGTATTTGAATGAGATTTGGCAGTAATATTAAAACGGACACCGCAATAAGCGATGTCCGTTATTTTTTTGATTAATAAATTCTGTAATTGCCGCTTAAAGCTAAGAGTGCGAAGAGGTAGAGGCAGTTATCGTAGTAACGGCGCTTGCCTTCGCGCAAAGGAGTTTCCATGAACTTCTTTACCCAGAATTTTGCGTTGTTAACGGTTTCTTCGTCGGCATCGGGTGTCCACGAAGCCAAGGAAGCTGCAGCATTGGTTGCAATCAAGCCTGTGGGGTGCATAACCTCTTCCTCGGTAAATTCACCGTCGATACGGGGAGCGTATTTTATGCCCTGCTCGTAGTTGTCGATGAAGAACTTCTGAATTTTAGCGTTATTTTCGTTCTGCCACTTGTCAACTGCGTTCCACGACCAGTCGAGGCCGATGTTTGCAGCTGTGCGGTAGGAGTCGGAGTAGAAGCGGTCGATTCTTCTTCCTCTGCCCCATGAAACACCTGAAACGGGCGAGCCGTCGTAGTGAGCGTAGTCAGAGCAAAGGCCGGTTTCGGGGTGGCAGGCTGTGTGGAGATATTCACGGGATGCAGCTGCTGCTTTTGCCCAGAATTCACGGTCGCATTCATCTGCCCAAAGGGCAAACAAATCGTAGAAGTGCATGAGGTGGTAGGACGGGTCGCTGAAATCGACGCCGGGAACAAAACGAATGAGGTGGTTATCTAAATCCCACATGGTGCGGCCGACGTGTTCACCCTCGCCTCCGCGGTGGAGGCAATCGTGCAAAATCTGTCGTGCCATTTTGGAGTAGTTGAAGATTCCCTCGCCGTCGCCCCAGCGGTGGGAAGCAAAGAAGAGTGCCATTGCAAAGAACTCTTCACCATCGGGTGCAGGGCCGTCGGCATTGTGCTTACCGTCGAGTGCGCAGGACCATGCGAAGTAGCCGCCGTGCTCACCCTCGTGGGTGTACATGTATGTATAGGACCATTTCCAGATACGGTCGAATTCTTCTTTCTTTTCAAGCTGGACGCACATCATCATGCCGTAGGACATGCCTTCGGTTCTGGCGTCGATATTGCCGGTATCGACCATGTAGCCCATGTCTGCGCCTGCTTCGTGATAGATTCTTACATCCTCTGCCCCGTGGAACATGGTGTTGAAGGTGTTATCTATCCATGTTTTGATCTCGGCGTCGGTCATGCCCATTTCGCCCAGAATGTTGCGGTATTCTTTATTCATTACTGTCACTCGCCTTTCTTGTCGTCAAGTTCTTTGGTTCTTTCATATTCACGGAGCTTCGATTCGAGCAGTGCCCATTCTTCATCAGTTTCGATGGGATGAAGCTGGAGGGTCTTATCATCGGGGTCGAAGATTGCGGCAAACACTTCGGTGTCACCGTTTTCATCCTCTGTATTCTCGGTGTAAACGATGTAGCATTTGTTTGTTGCGGTGTTTTTGAAGGTGAACAAAACATCGCAGTCGATAATGTCGCCGTTTTCGTTTATTGCTGTCATTATTGCACGTTCTGCCATTATAAATCCTCCTAAAAGAGTGTTTAGGATAGTTTAGCACATTTTAATTGTTTATGCAACCATAAAAAAGCATCTGCAAGCTTACTTTTTGCAGATGCTTTCGGGGTTTTGTTTTACAAGGCGGTTTGTTGGCGGAGCTCACGCGGCGGAGCTGCGTGAGTCGGCAACAAGTCGCCGCGGTGGGTTATCTGGGCTGGCCGCCCTGAGGGAGCTGTTTGCCTTCGCCGTGCATGGCGCCGAAGCCGCCGGGGTTGCCGAACATTTCGCCGCCGCGAGAGCCGCCGATGCCGATGCTGCCGTAGGTGGTGAGATAATCTTCGATAGTTACCTTGGAAAGCTCATCGCCGCCAGAGTATTTGCCGCCTTCGCAGATGCCGTCGGTCACGGTGCCGCCCGAGTATTTACCGCCGTAGGAAATGGTATATTCGGTGCCCTGTTTAATCATGGGTGAGCTGAAAACGATATTCTGAATATCCTTGCCTACGCAGAAGACGAAGTTTTCTCCTCCGCCCTCGACAGAAATGCAGGTGCCTGCGCCTACTGTTTTATCGAGGTTTGCGGCAATTGTGTACTGAGTGGGGTTGTCGGGAGCCTGAGCCATCATTGCGGAGCCTGTTGCGATGAGCAAGCCGCCGTCGAGGTAGAAGTCTCCTCCGTAGTCGATTGCGCCATCGCCGCCCGAGGTGGGACCGTTGACGATGAGTGTGCCGTCGGTCATGTAGATGCTGCCGTTGGAGTCGACACCGTCGCCCTGTGCGTCGATTACTGTGTAGCCGCCCGAAATTCTTACATAGTTGTCTTTTGAAGCTGCCATGGGGTTCATCATTCCGTCGAAGCCCTGCTCGCCTGCGCCGCCTGCGGTGTTGATGCCGTCGTCCTTGGCGGTGATGTAGGTCGAGCCGCCGTTGAGTTCGACAGTCATGGCCTCTAAGCCCTCGTTACAGGTGGTAACGACAACCATGCCGTCGTTAATGATAAGGTTAGCGTCGGAATGTAATGCGTCATCGCCGGTTGCGATGTTAAGTGTGCCGCCGTTGACGGTTAAATCGCCGACGATGTTGAAGGCATCGTCCTGTGTATTGAACAAGAGGTTGCCGCTGTGGATAACGGCATAGCCCTGGTTGCACTTGATGCCCTTGCAGCTTGTGCCATCGGTAACGGCGCTGTCGCTGCCGTTGCCTGTTTTAATGCTGATTGAACAGTTTGTAACGCTTACTGCGGTTTCGGTCTGAATACCGTCGCCTGTTGCGCTGATGTAGATGTTGGAATCAATCAAGTCTGCCCAGCCGAGTTCGGGGTCAGTATCCTGAGTGGAGCGAAGTCCGTCGCCGCCTGCGGTGATGTTGACTGTCGAGTTCTGAACAGTTAAATTGTCTTTACCGTTAATGCCGTTATCCTTTGCGGTAACGTTGACATTGGTGTTAATGATTTTCAAAAT
>JAZSPX010000198.1:0-3392 GCA_045537675.1 Candidatus Faeciplasma sp.
CGGGAAGGAATTATTGTCCGAAACAACGCAAAAGCACTTATGACAAACGATTGTTCGTTATCATAAGTGCTTTTTAAAAGCTTCGTTATGGAGTTTACCGTTAACGGTGCTTTACTTTTTTATTTACAGCAAATCAACAAACCTTGCCAGACCGTTTGCAATAAAGTCAAGGTTTTCCTGCTCGCAGACGGTGTCCTTTTTGGTGTGAATCTTGTCGCAGTAATATCCGATGACTTTTGCCTTTTTGCAGGCGCACACGGCAATGCCGTATTTAAACTGGCTCTGGTCCGAGGGGTAGATGCAGCCCTCCATCTTGTTCATCAAAAGGTTTCTGCCAACCTGTGCTTCCATTGTCGAAACAAGCTTTTCATAAGAGGGCAGAGCGCGGGTCTTCCTGTTTGTAAAGAAAAGAATGTTTTCGCCGTCTCCGACACAGTCCATGTTTATAATAAGCTTTTCTTTTTTAACTGTCTTGTGTTCTTTTGCGTAAGCGCCCGAGCCTCTCATGCCTTTTTCCTCGTTATCAAAAAGGATAAAAGCTACCTTGCCTCTTTGTTCCGCGGGTATGCGTGCCATAAGCTCGAAAACTGCTGCCACACCCGAGGTATTATCGTTAACGTTATTTTTGTTCGCAGGGCCCAAAAGCATTAAAAACAAAGCAGCAAAGTATAATACCATGCCTATATTCGGTCGGGCCTCAGAGTTGCCAGTAAGAGTTGCTATCAACACGTCTATACCAAGGCATACGGCCAACAAAACAAGCACAATGCCGATGTTATATATTATGTAGAACAATATATTTCTTGGCGTAATTAAGTTGGGGAAGGGCATCACGGGCGGTGTGTCATAGTGCGCAGTAAAAACAGCTTCGGCTGTTTCGGGGTTGCCAATAACCACGTTGTTGCTGCCAAGGCTCCATTCAGCCTTTGCGTCATATCCCATGCTGCCAGCCTCGTTAACGGCTCATTCACAAAAGCCTGCCTTTTGCTTTTTATTTTTACGAACAGGAAACTGTTCGACTATCATATCAATATAGCTCATCTTCGTGTCAGTCCTTAAAAATATAGTGTCGGTAAGCAAAAGGTGCGGCAAGCGTTAACCTGCCGCACCGATTTTTTGCTTTGCTTTAGAAACCGTGTGCGGTTTTCCATTCGTTAACCTTGGTCTGAGCGATTCTCTTGATGTTTTCTTCAGGGTAAATCGACTCGGCACCGCCGTTAACGTAAATGAAGTACTTGCCGTCTGCGGTCTTGTAAAGGCTTTCCTCGTAACCTGCAGGGTCGCCCATTTCGCCGCTTGTGAACTTTGCAATAAGCTCAGCAGTTTCGGTATCATACTCTACTTTGCAAATAATCTTCTTCATCTTTCATTAATCCTTTCTATTTTAACGCCTCTGCCTGTTTAAAGCAGGGGAGTATTATCTTGTGAACTTGGACATAAACTGCCATGCGTGGTCGCAGGTGTGGTGGCGGCACTCGTGTCCCTGTCCGCTTATGCTTGCAAAAGCAGTGCGATAAACGCCGTCTTCACTCTCGAAGTAGTTAATTGTCAAAACGCTTCCGCGTGAGGGGTCGTCGATCTTTTCGATCTTGTCGCCGCTGATACCCCAGATGCGGTCACTCCAGGTTTCTCTGTCCTCGAACTTAACGTCATAAGGTGTTTTAACCTTGTTAACTTCAAATACATAGCGCATTCTGTCCCAGCACTTTTCACCCTGGAAGGGAAGCTCGGGCAAGGGGGTGATTTCACCGCCTGCATAGAACACAGGTATGGGCATATCACGGTTTACTCTGGGTGCAGGTCTGCCATAGGTGTTGCGTCCAACGTCGAATGTAGCAGACATGGGCGCAAGACCGGCAAATACCTCGGGGTATTCCTGGAAGAGGTCCCACGATTTGCAGCCGCCCATCGAGAAACCGCTTGCATAAATACGATGCTCGTCGATGGGATATTTATTCTTGAGCTTACCAATTAATTCAACCATTTCGGTTGCGGTGCTGTTCAAATGGTTCTCGATTGCGATAAGAAGGAAGCCGTATTTTTGTGCAACACGGTACCAACCCGAAACAAACGAGAGGAAGAATGCCGAGTCTCCGCCGCCGTGGAAGGCAAGCAAAACAGGAACGGGTCCGTTATCCAAAAGGCCTTTGTTGTAATATGCAACATAGCCAACACGGTGCTCGCTTGTTCCTCTGTCGTCGCCGTTGTTGTCGGGCGAGGTTGTCAGAACCTCGTATGCGGGCTCTTCAACCATGCCGATTTCATCCATTACAGGCTCGTCTTCCAAAACGCCGCACCAGCGCTTGAAGCGGTAAACAAAGCTTTCAAAGTCGCCCTTAACGTCCAAAGCATCCTTAACCAAAACGTGGTCGCAGTTTGCCTTCAATGCCTCGTTAATCTCGTCGCTGTTTGAAACCGAAACAACTGCAAAGTCCTTTCTTTCGGGCGAGGGGATCACCGAGAGGTTTTCAAGTGTTACGACCGCAGGGGTGATCTCGCCGGGGCCCCAAAGGAACTGACCGTTGACAGTTTTTAAATAGTTCTTTGCAATAAAGTCAGCCGACTTTCCGCTTCCGTAAAGGAACGCTCTGAAAATTGCGCCGCGGATAAAGCTGTCGCCTGCTTCGCCGGTAAAGCGGTTTCTGGTAAGAACTATTCCGTCACGGAAGTATTGGTTTATTCTCGATTCAGCGATAAGGTCAACAAAAAGCTCATAGGGTGCATTGTCCCAGCCGCCCTCGCAGGTAGGAGAAACAAAAACAACGCTTGTCGAATATTTCGAGGCAATTTCGGTAAAGCCGTTTTTGTCGGCATATGCAACAGCTTCGTCGGCGCTCATCTCGTTTTCCTCGAAAACAAGGAGATAAGGAGCCTTAAAGCCAAAGTTGATGATGTCGGCCAAAGGGTTACCCTGGGGTACGTAAACCTTTACCTTAAAGTTTTCAAATGTGTTAGACCAGAATTTTCCGCCGTTTTCAAGTGTTGTAACAGCGGGTATGCTTTTCATGCCCATGTGTGTTCCTCCTTAAGTAAATTAATTAATATATAGTGCGGCTGTGTTATTGTTCCTGCTCGGTCCCGAAACTGTGATTTAAACAATTTGCTTATGGGATTTGGCTCGGAATTATATTACTTTCATTCAACCTGATGCTATGCCCCTTAGGGTTTTTGTTTTATTTTCCGGCTCTTATGTTTTTTACAGTTCTTTTCTCTATGCTGAGATTTTCGTATACTCTAATACCACCATTGCCTACAGGAGCCTGTGCCAAAAGACCGACTTTTATAGTGGGTTCTGCGGGAAGATGGAAATATCTCATCATATAAAAATTATCGCCGTCTGTAGAGTAATGGAATGCAAAATTATTTCCTACTCTGGAAACCTGAAGCCATGC
>JAZSPX010000212.1:0-2535 GCA_045537675.1 Candidatus Faeciplasma sp.
CAATTATCCTTCTCGACCTTGAAACGGATACTTTTGAAACGTTTGAATGGGAAAAGGATACATATATCGAGTATGCATACTTTGACGAAATCGGCGACGTAATTGTAATTGAAGAATCTGACATGTTGCCGGGTGCGACAAGTATTCTTGGAATTTATGAACTGGTGAGGTAACAGTCAAACCTTATCCCCTCTTGAAAAAAAGAGGGGATTTTTTGTGTTTAATATTTCAACAAATTTAGTGAAATTGTATTGAAAAAGTCGGGGGTAAATGATATAATTTTGTTGGATGCAAAGAGTACGCTTTTTGACATATCACTAAACTGCTTTTTGAAAGGACATTTGATTATGAGCAACGTAAAAATTTTGAACGGCACAAATCTTCCTAACATGCCTTGGCAGGACAGACCCGAGGGACATTCTCTTCCCATCTGGCGTTACACAGAAAACCCCATTATTGACCGCAACCCGATGCCCGGAATTGCAAGAATCTTCAACTCCTCTGTTATACCCTATGGCGACAAGTTTGTGGGCGTTTTCAGAGCTGAGGCTACACACGGTGTGCCTTTCCTTTACTTAGGCTGGTCGGATGACGGCATTCACTGGGAATATGAAAAGGATATGATTCCTTTTATTAACGAAAAGGGCGAGAGCGCTATCCCCTATTATATGTATGACCCCAGACTTATTAAGATTGAGGACGCTTATTATATTATTTGGTGCCAGGACTTTTACGGTGCGGCACTCGGCATTGCAAAGACCTATGACTTTAAGACCTTTGTAAGACTTGAAAATCCTTTCATTCCCTTCAACAGAAACGGTGTACTCTTCCCCAGAAAGATAGACGGAATGTATAAGCTTTTGTCCCGTCCTTCCGACTCGGGCCACACACCTTTTGGTGATATATTCATTTCCGAATCTCCCGACATGGTTTATTGGGGCAAGCACAGACACGTTATGGGCACCACAGGCAACTGGTGGGAAGGCATGAAGGTCGGCGGCGGCGCTAACCCGATTGAAACAAGCGAAGGCTGGCTTATTCTTTATCACGGTGTTGTTAACACCTGCAACGGTTACGTATACTCTATCGGCGGCGCTATTTTGGACATTAACGAGCCCTCGAAGGTGCTTTACCGCTCGAAGAGATACCTTTTGACCCCTGAAACATGGTATGAGGAAAGAGGATTTGTTCCTAACGTTACATTCCCCTGCTCGACAATTCAGGACGCTGAAACAGGCAGAATTGCGCTTTATTACGGCTGTGCTGACAGCTATGTCGGACTTGCTTTCACTGACGTTGACACCTTGGTTAATTATATTAAGGAAAACGACGGCGCAAGCTGGGAAGATCAGCACGAAGGAAGAAGATAATATCATATTAAAAAATCCCCCGTTTGTTCGGGGGATTTTTGTTTTGTGTGGCGGAGGCCTGCGTGCGCCATTTTGAATTGAGCGATGGCGAAATTTGAAATGGTGCGTGCCGGAGGGGACCCACCGCGCAGGCAGTTTAAGATAAATGCTATTTTGCGGTTTTCTTTAAAATGCGGGCGAAGATAATCATAACTATCGGGAAAACGATTGCGCAAAGCAAGCCTGCTTTTAAATTATCGTTGAAAGCACCTGCAACAAAGCCGACAAGCGTGGGGCCAGATGAACAGCCCAAGTCTCCCGCAAGGGCTAAAAAGGCAAACATTGTGGTTGCACCCTTGGGGCATTTTTCGGCGGCGATGCTGAACACACCCGGCCAGAGAAGACCGACAGAAAAACCGCAGATGCCGCAACCGATGAGCGAAAGAATCGGCCACGGAGAGAAAACGATTATGAGATATGCCGCTATGCAAAGGCAGCAGCTTAGTATAACCGCCCTGATGAGGTCGAGCTTTTCACCGAACTTGGCATATAGAACTCGGCATGCACCCATTAGAACAGCGAAGAAGCAAGGGCCTGCTATATCGCCTACGGCTTTTGAGACGCCCAAGGCGCTTTCGGTGAAGGCGGAAGCCCACTGAGTCATGGCAAGCTCGGACGCGCCGGCGCAAACCATAAGTACGGCAAGTATCCAGAATATTTTCGTCGAGAACAGCTCTTTAACCGACATTGGAGTAGTTTCATCGGCAAGGCTGTTAATGGGAACAAGTGTGAAAAAGACCGTGTTAAAAACGGGAACAAGCGCCCAGATGACAGCCAAGATCGGCCAGCTTTGCTTGCCAATCCCTCCTAAAAACAGGGTTGAGAGCAAAATGACCGAAACGCTGCCCCAGCAATAGAATGAGTGAAGAAGGCTCATAGCGCTTGCTTTGTTATCGGACGGGCAAGCCTCGACAATGGGGCTGATGAGAACTTCGATAATTCCTCCGCCTATAGCGTAAAGAATGACTGAGATTATAAGACCGACGTATGGGCTTATAAGGCGAGGCAAAACAGCCATGCCGATAAGTCCCAAGGCACAGCAGATGTGCGCTGTGACTATGCTGGTGCGGTAACCGATTTTATCGACAAATTTGGCAGAGACGAAATCTACAAAAAGCTGGGTTAC
>JAZSPX010000031.1:0-4683 GCA_045537675.1 Candidatus Faeciplasma sp.
CCACCGTCCATGCGGTCATGACCATCAAGAAGGCCGGCTATGAGGCGATTATCATCAACAATAACCCTGAAACCGTTTCTACCGACTATACCACCGCCGATAAGCTGTATTTCGAGCCGCTGACCACCGAAGATGTGATGAACATCATCGAATTCGAGAAGCCCGACGGCGTGATCGCCTCCCTGGGTGGCCAGACCGCCATCAACCTGGCCCAGCCCCTGCACGACCGCGGCGTGAAGATCATCGGCACCGACTGCGCCGCCATCGACAAGGCAGAAGACCGGCACGCCTTTGAAAACCCGCTCAACGAGCTGAACACTCCCCGGGCAAAGGGACAGGCTGTTACCAAGATCGAAGACGGCATCGCTGCCGCCGCAGAGATCGGCTACCCCGTTCTGGTTCGTCCCAGCTTTGTTTTGGGCGGCAGAGCTATGCAGATCGTTTCTAACGAGGAAATGCTCCGCCACTACCTTAAGACCGCCGTTGAGGTCGACGTTGACAAGCCTGTTTTGGTTGACCGCTATATTATTGGTAAGGAAGTTGAGGTTGACGCCGTTTGCGACGGCACCGACGTATTCGTGCCCGGAATTATGGAGCTTGTTGAAAGAACGGGCGTTCACTCGGGCGACTCGATAAGCGTTTACCCCACCTTCTCCATTTCGCAGAAGGTTAGAGAAACGATCCTCGACTATACCAAAAAGCTTGGCATCGGCATTGGTATTATAGGTCTTTACAACATTCAGTTTATTGTTGACAAGTCCGACAACGTCTTCGTTATCGAGGTTAACCCCCGTTCCTCCCGTACCGTCCCCTTCCTTTCCAAGTCCACAGGCTTCAGCCTTGCAGACATTGCAACAAAGGTTATTTTGGGCGAAAGCTTGAAGGATCAGGGCATTACCGAGCTTTACCCCAAGGACAAGGAAAGATGGTATGTTAAGGTTCCTGCTTTCAGCTTCTCGAAATTGTCGGGACTCGATGCTTACCTCTCCCCCGAAATGAAATCCACCGGCGAAGCTATCGGTTATGACAACAAGTTCAACCGCGCTTTGTTTAAGGCTTTGCAGGCTTCCGGCATGGCAGTTTCTAACTATGGCACCGTTTTGGCAACCATTGCCGACGAGGACAAGGAAGAAGCACTTCCTCTTATCCGCCGCTTCTATAACCTCGGCTTCAATATCGAGGCTACACCCGGCACCGCTAAGTTCTTGAAAGAGCATGGCATTCGCACCCGTGTAAGAACCAAGATTTCGGACGGAAGCGAAGAAATTCTCGAATCCATCCGCCAAGGCCACGTTAGCTATGTAATCAATACAAGAGGTCTTGCTTCTAACGGCGCATTAAGCGACGGACACGAGATAAGACAGTGCGCTACCCAGAACAACGTTACAATCTTCACATCTTTGGATACCGTAAAGGTTCTCTTGGACGTTTTGGAAGAAACAACAATGGGTATCTCGACAATTTGTGACTAATTAATAAAAAATCCAAGCAAGCTCACCGAAAAATACGATGAGCTTCTTGGTGCATTATAAGCATATTTCCGATTAATAAACAGGATTGGAGAATAGTTTTGAAAAACGTAATTTTTGAAGTTTTGACTAACCGCAAAATCGCCCGCGATGTATTCGAAATGACCTTGAGGGGCGATACCTCGGGCATTAACCCCGGAACATTTGTAAACATCAAGCTCGACGGACTTTATTTAAGACGCCCTATATCGGTTTGTAATTTAGAGGGCGACGTTTTGACCCTTGTATATAAAGCTGTCGGCGTTGGCACCGAAAAGATGAGCGAAATGTCGGCAGGCGAAAAGCTTGACGTTTTAACCCAGCTCGGCAACGGATATGACCTTTCAAACGCAGGCGACAGTCCCGTTTTAATCGGCGGCGGTGTCGGCGTGCCCCCTACTTACTTAGCGGCAAGAAAGCTTGTTGAAGCAGGCAAAAAGGTTACCGTTATCATGGGCTTTAACACCCGTGACGAAATATTCTATGAAGAAGAGTTCAAGGCTTTGGGCGTTGAATTACGCATTGCAACCGTTGACGGAAGCGTTGGCACAAAGGGCTTTGTAACCGATGCTCTTTCGGGGCTTAACCCCTCTTATGTTTACACCTGCGGACCCGAGCCGATGCTTAAAGCAGTTTATAACGCAACCGAATGCTCGGGCGAATATAGCTTTGAAGAAAGAATGGGCTGCGGCTTTGGCGCATGCATGGGTTGCAGCTGCAAGACAAAATACGGCAACAAGCGAATCTGCAAGGAAGGCCCCGTTTTGGTGAAGGAGGAGATAATATGGTAAACACAAAAGTTAACCTTATGGGTTTAGAGCTTGACAACCCTGTTATCCCCGCAAGCGGCACCTTCGGCTTTGGATATGAATTTGCAGACATTTACGATATCAACATCCTCGGCTCGATTTCTTTGAAGGGCACGACAAAAGAGCCTCGCTTCGGCAACCCCACCCCCAGAATTGCCGAGTGTGAAGCAGGACTTATCAACTCGGTAGGTTTGCAGAACCCCGGTGTTGACAAGGTTATTTCTGAAGAATTGCCCAAGCTCCGCGAGGTTTACAAAAAACCTGCCATTGCAAACTGCGGCGGCTTCTCGATTGAAGAATACGTCGAGGTTTGCCAAAAGCTTGACAAGCAGCCCGAAATCGGAATTTTGGAGGTCAACATCTCCTGCCCCAACGTTCACAACGGCGGCATGAGCTTTGGCACCGACCCCAAGGCGGCCTATGAAGTTGTTAAGGCAGTTAAGTCCGTGACAACAAAGCCTGTTCTGGTAAAGCTCAGCCCCAACGTGACCGACATCGTGGCAATCGCAAAGGCTTGCGAAGATGCAGGAGCTGACGGCATTTGCTTAATTAACACCCTTTTGGGAATGAGAATTAACCTTAAGAACCGCAAGCCCATTATTGCAAACAAAATGGGCGGCTTCTCGGGCCCTGCAATTTTCCCTGTGGCTGTAAGAATGGTCTATCAGGTTGCAAATGCTGTTAACATTCCCGTTGTGGGTGTGGGCGGCGTTGCAACAGCCGAAAACGTTATTGAAATGATGCTTGCAGGCGCAACTGCTGTTCAGGTGGGCGCAGAAAATTTGGTTAACCCCACCGCCTGCCGCGATATTATCCTCGATTTGCCGAGGGTTATGGAAAAGTACGGAATTGAAAATTTATCTGATATTATTGGAGGTTGTAAGTAATTATGGGCAAGGACGTTATTATTGCATGTGATTTTTCCTCGAAAGAACAAACCATCGCATTTTTGGACAAGTTCGAAGGTAAAAAGCCCTTCGTAAAGATCGGTATGGAGCTTTTCTATGCCTGCGGACCCGAAATTGTTAAGGAAATTAAGGCAAGAGGACACAAGATCTTCTTGGACTTAAAGCTTCACGACATTCCCAACACCGTTAAAAAGGCAATGAGCGTTTTGTCAAACCTCGATGTTGATATGACAAACCTTCACGCAAGCGGAACGGTTAAGATGATGGAAGCCGCAATCGAAGGCTTGACAAGACCCGACGGCACAAGACCTATCTTGATTGCTGTAACCCAGCTTACCTCGACCGACCAGGAAAGCATGGAGCGTGACCTTTTAATTAACAAGCCCATTGACGAGGTTGTTATGCACTATGCTCATAACGCAAAAATTGCAGGACTTGACGGCGTTGTTTGCTCGCCTTTGGAGGCCGGCAAGGTACACGACGTTTGCGGTGCTGACTTTGTAACCGTTACCCCCGGTGTCAGATTTGCAGACGGCGACGTTGGCGACCAGAAGAGAGTTATGACCCCCGAGCAGGCTAAGCTCATCGGCTCCGACTATATCGTTGTAGGCCGTCCCATTACTGCAGCCCAAGACCCCGTTGCAGCTTATGAAAGATGCGTTAGAGAATTTGTTGACTAAAATCGGCGGACTGAATTTGATATAAAGGTAACTGCCTACACCGCCGATATAAATATTTCTTTCGATTCAGAATGAATCGAATTTTGCTTCGCAAAACCGAAATATTTCAAAGTTAGCTTACAGAGCACGGCGGCCGCCTCCACCCTTCGCTCACACGCCCTTACGGGCGGCGAGCTTCGGACGTCGGCTCATTTGGCGCTTATCACATATGAAAACACTAACATAAAAGGAGTATTAAACCATGGAAAGCTATAAGAGAGAGTTTATTGAATTTTTAAAGGGCGCAGGCGTTTTAAAGTTTGGTGACTTCACCGCAAAAAGCGGCAGAAAGATTCCCTATTTCATTAACGCAGGCGACATTAAGACAGGCGACCAGATTGCAAAGCTTGGCGAATTTTACGCTAAAGCTTATCTTGAAAAAGTCGGCAACAAGAGAACTGTTCTTTACGGCCCCGCTTACAAGGGCATTTCCATCGCAGTTTCTTCTTCCATCGCACTTTCTAAAAACGGCTTGGACGTTCCCTTCTTCTTCAACCGTAAAGAGGCTAAGGACCACGGCGAAGGCGGTATCTTCGTAGGCTACGTTCCCAAGGAAGGCGAAGAAGTAGTTATCGTTGAAGACGTTATCACCGCAGGCACAGCTATCCGCGAAAGCATGGCTAACCTCTCCTCGCTTGAAGGTGTTAAGGTTTGTGCAACATTTGTTATGGTAGACCGCAAGGAAAAGGGCCAGACCGAGCTGAGCGCAATGAAGGAAGTAGAAAACGAATTCGGCTTC
>JAZSPX010000083.1:0-1560 GCA_045537675.1 Candidatus Faeciplasma sp.
TGATGAACCTTTTTATCGAGGGTAGGGTAGGGTGCTTTGCCCCGAAAAGCTATCTTTCTCGCAAGGATTTGTGGATGATTCGTCCAATGGTTTTCGCCCCCGAGAGCGAGGTAAGGCGTGCTGCCAACCGCACAGGGTTAGAGGTTGTAAAATCCGCCTGCCCTGCCGACGGCCACACCAAGCGTGAAGAAATGAAAGAGTTTTTAGCCCAGCGTGAGCGTGAGGACAAAGGCTTCACCGACAGAATTTTCGGTGCAATGCGCCGAAGCGGTGTCGACGGCTGGGGCTTTAAAGAGATTGATATTGATGAGGAGGATAAAACGTGCGACTGATGTTTATCGGTGACGTTGTAGGGGGCGCAGGCTGCGAATTCTTGGCCTCTAAAATGCATTACCTTAAAAGAAAGTATAATGTCGATATAACCGTCGTCAACGGCGAAAACTCGGCAACAGGCAACGGCATAACAGGTGCAAGCTGTGAGTTTTTAACAAGCATCGGTGCCGATGTTATTACAACAGGCAACCACGCCTTCAAGCGCCGTGAGTCGCTTGGCATATTCGACGAAGTCGAACACCTTGTCCGCCCCGTAAACTACCCCGACGGTGTTATCGGCAAGGGTGTCTATGTTCTTGATTTAGGTAGATACCAGGTTGCGGTTGTCAACCTTATGGGCGTTGTTTATATGGAGCCTTTGGGCAATCCGTTCTTTGCAATGGATAAGGTGCTGGAGGAAATAGGCACAAAAAACATCTTTGTCGATATCCACGCCGAAGCCACCGCTGAAAAGAAAGCACTTGGCTATTACCTCGACGGAAAAGTTACCGCCGTCTTAGGTACTCACACCCATGTTCAGACAGCCGATGAGAAAATTCTTCCGGGCGGCACAGCCTACATTACCGATGCCGGCATGACAGGCCCCGAGGAATCGGTTTTGGGCGTTCAAAAAGAACCTGCAATCGAAAAACAGCGTTTTGGCGTGCCTGTTCGCTTTGTCGAAGCTGATACACCTTGCTTTGTCTGCGGCGTAGTCGTCGAGTTCGACGAAAAAACAGGCAAAGCCCTAAGCATTGAAAGAATAATGGAAAGATAATAATCGCCGCACTTTTGTGCGGCTTTTTTTGTTTTAACCCAAGCGCCGCCCCACGCCCCCCCCGCTCCCTTCGGTCGCGGGGGCGCCGCTTTGCGGCGCGCGTCGCCACGGCTCGCACCTCTCACCCTTCGGGAATCGAGTTGCTCGCCACGGCGACGATCCAGCGTAAATACTACCTCTACATCATCACCCTCACCGCAATGCACGAAAGTAAAATTGCAGTCAAATCTCCAATCAGCGCCGAAGCTAAAGCATAGCGTGTGTTTTTAACCTTTGTCGCCGCAAAATAAACCGCCAAGGTGTAAAACGTCGTCTCGGTCGAGCCTGCCATAACACTTGCAACCATGCCTGCTAAGCTGTCCGGTGATACTTCATTAAAAATCCCTTCTAAAACCGTCAGCCCGCCGCTCCCCGAAACAGGCTTTAAAAGCGCTAAAGGCACACACTCGGCAAGGAAGCCTATCGCCTCC
>JAZSPX010000120.1:0-2119 GCA_045537675.1 Candidatus Faeciplasma sp.
GCTGCATTTATCGACGTTGAACACGCTTTAGACCCCGTTTATGCTGAGGCTTTGGGCGTTGACATCAACTCGATGCTTGTTTCTCAGCCCGACTCGGGCGAACAGGCCCTCGAAATTGCCGAGGCTTTGGTGCGCTCGCGCGCTATCGACTGCATCGTCCTCGACTCTGTTGCCGCAATGGTAACCAAGGCAGAAATCGACGGCGAAATGGGCGACACTCACGTTGGCCAGCTTGCACGCTTAATGTCTCAGGCAATGAGAAAGTTAATAGGCGTCATCTCAAAATCGAACTGTGTTGCTGTTTTCATCAACCAGGTCCGTGAAAAGATCGGTGTTATTTACGGCAACCCCGAAACCACCCCCGGCGGCAGAGCCTTGAAGTTCTATTCCTCGGTGAGAATTGAGGTAAGAAAGGGCGAGGCTATTAAAAACGGCGCTGAGATCATCGGTAACCGCACCCGTGCAAAGGTCGTTAAAAACAAGGTTGCACCCCCGTTTAAGGAAGCTGAGTTCGACATTCTCTACGGCAAGGGCATTTCACGAATCGGTGAGCTTGTTGATATTGCTACCGAGCTTGATATAATCCATAAGGCAGGCGCATGGTTCAGTTACGAGGGTAACAAGATCGGTCAGGGAAGAGAAAACACCAAGGAATTTGTTTTGAACAACCCCGAGCTTTATGCCGAAATTGAAAAGAAGGTTATTGAAGCTAAGTCTAATCTTGTAATGGCCTCGAAAAAGGATAGAAAGGCTGCTGCTTTAAGTGCGGCTTCCGCGGCTGCAGCATCGGTTGCAGAGAATACATCTGTAATTGTTGACGCAGAGGACGACTTCGAGGAGTTTACTCCCGCAACCGAGAAGTAAGATAGATGCCTAACTTTAAGGTTGAAAAAGTTTCGCAGTTTAAGGGCAAGACCCTGCAGATAGATTTCGAGGACAGGGAACCCATCTTCATTCACGCCGACGTGGCATTTGACTATCACATTTCGGCAGGCACGCTTATGAGCGAGGGTGCGATTGAAGAGGTTACCCGTGCCAACGACACAAGGCGTGCCAAAGAGCGTGCTTTATATCTACTCGACGAACGGGACTATTCATATGTTGAGCTTTTTAAAAAGCTTGAAAAGAATTACGACGAGGACATTTGTTATGAGGTTTTGAACCGACTTGTCGAGCTTGGCTGCATTAACGACAGACGTTATGCCCATAAGCTTGCCGAGCATTTGTGTGTTACTAAAAAATATGGCTATTACCGTGCGCGTGAAGAAATGCGCCAAAGGGGTATACCGGGCGAGCTTATTGACGAAGCCTTAGCCGAGTTTGAAGACGACACGCAGGAGCGTTTGATGTCGCTTGTTGAAAGAAAGTATGCGAAATATCTGACTGACGAAAAAGGGTTTAACAAGGTCAAATCGGCGCTTATTCGGCTTGGCTATTCGTTTTCGGATATAAACGCTGTACTGGATGAATTTGAAGAATCTGAATAATTGGAGTTTATTATGTCAATCAGAGTTGGAATGGTTTCACTCGGCTGCCCTAAGAATCAGGTCGATGCCGAGCACATGCTCTATAATTTAAGAGAAGAAGGCTACGAAATAATTGCTGATGCCGCACTTGCCGACGTTGTTGTTGTCAACACCTGCGGGTTCATAGAATCCGCCAAGCAGGAGGCTATTGAGACGATTTTGGAATTCTGCACCCTTAAAGAGGAGGGCAGAATTAAAGCTGTTATCGTTACAGGCTGTCTGGCCGAGCGTTACCGTGAAGAAATTAAGACCGAAATGCCCGAGGTTGATGCCGTTATAGGCATCGGCTCGAACGAGCTTTTGGGCACGGTAATTAAAAAAGTCCTGTCGGGCGAGGGTGATATTTGCACCTTCGGCGATAAATACAGCCTTATAATCGGCGGAAGAAGAATTATCTCGACCGAAAATTATGCATATTTAAAGATTGCCGAGGGCTGTGACAACTGCTGTACATATTGCGCTATCCCTTCAATAAGAGGGCGTTTCAGAAGCCGCAGGATGGAAAGCGTTATCGACGAAGCCAAGTGGCTTGCAAGCGTGGGATTCAAAGAAATCGTTTTAGTGGCACAGGACACCACCCGCTATGGCGAGGA
>JAZSPX010000010.1:0-2792 GCA_045537675.1 Candidatus Faeciplasma sp.
CAGAGGCAGATGTTATTATTACCGGCTCGGCACCCGAAGAACTGGTACAAAAATGCATTAAAAGAAATCAGCTTGTTTTCCGCTACTCCGAGCGTCCACTTAAAAACGGGCTTGAACCGATAAAATATCTGCCGCGACTGATTAAGTGGCATTTGCAGAACCCTTTTGGCAAGCGGGTATATATGCTTTGCGCCAGCGCTTACACAGCGCCCGACTATGCAAAATTCGGTTTGTTTAAAGGTAAATGCTTTAAGTGGGGATATTTCCCCGAGATTAAAGAGTATAACAGCATTGAAAAGTTGATGGAGGGAAAGAAAAAATCCTCGATTTTGTGGGCGGGCAGGTTTTTAGACTGGAAGCACCCCGATGATGCTGTGCGTGTAGCTGCAAAGCTTAAAGCCGAAGGCTATGACTTTGAAATGAATATTATCGGCACGGGCGAAATGAACGAAGCCCTGCACGATATGATCATAAAAGAAGGACTTGAGGGGTGCGTTCACCTGCTCGGTTCAATGAAGCCCGATGAAGTAAGAAGACATATGGAGCAATCGCAGATATATCTTTTCACCAGCGACAGAAAAGAAGGCTGGGGTGCTGTGCTCAACGAGTCGATGAACAGCGGCTGTGCCGTTGTTGCGTGCAAAGCAATAGGCTCGGCACCTTATCTGGTCGAAGACGGCGAAAACGGCCTGCTCTATCCCTCGGGTGATGTTGACGAGCTTTATTTCAAGGTGAAGTCCTTGCTCGATAACCCGAATGAAGTAAGACGCCTTGGAGCTAACGCTTACAAAACAATAAGCGATATGTGGAATGCCAAGGTCGCCGCCGAAAGATTTATTGTGTTGGCTGAAAACATTCTGTCGGGCGACAAACCGCTTGATTTATATGAGTGCGGACCTTGTAGCTTTGATAATGAAGTAAGAGAGGATTGATTTTTATATGACCCTCGGAACAATTAAACGTGCGTGGGTGAAGCTTTGTGTAAACCGCTTGTTCGTCGGCACACGCTGTTTTGGCGTTAAAAGGCGCCTGCTTAACTCTGTCGGGCATGAAATAGGCGAAGGCACAAAAATCGTCGGCCCCGTTTTTTGCACAGGAAAGTTGAAAATCGGCAACAACTGCTGGATCGGCAGAGATTTAACCGTTCACGGTAACGGCGTTGTTGAGGTTGGCGACAACTGTGACATTGCACCCGACGTTATGTTTTTAACCGGCGGCCACGAAATCGGTGACCAGACACGCAGGGCAGGCAAGGGCGAGACCTATTCGATAGTTGTCGGCAACGGCACGTGGATTGGCGCAAGAGCGACAATTTCGGGCGAAACAAAAATCGGAAGCGGCTGCGTTGTGGCGGCTTGTGCTTGCGTGGTGTCGAACGTAAAAGATAACACCCTTGTGGGCGGCGTTCCTGCAAAGACAATTCGGGAGTTAAATGATGAATATTAAAAACGTTCTGAAAAACAGAACTGTAAAGAATGCCGGCTGGATAATCGGCGGACGACTGGCAAATAAATTGCTGGCGTTTGTTGTGGGAATTATAACGGCGAGGTATTTGGGACCGGATAATTTCGGCTTGATAAATTATGCCGCAGCTTACATAACCTTCTTTGCTTCGCTTTGCAGCCTTGGCATAAGCTCGGTTATAATTAAGGACTTTGTCGATAACCCCGAGGAAGAGGGGAAGACCCTTGGTACAGCCCTTGGCTTAAGGGCAATTTCAAGTCTGCTCTCGGCTTTGATGATTGTCGGCGTTGTTTCGATTGTTGACCGTGACGAGCCTTTAACCATCGCGGTTGCGGCACTTAGCAGCATAGGGCTTGTTTTTCAGGTGTTCGATGCTTTCAACCAGTGGTTTCAGGCCAAGCTTAAATCGAAATATGTGGCAGTGGCAACCGTTGCGGCATATATTGCCGTTTCAGTCTATAAAATAGTTTTGCTTGTTCTGGGCAAAAGCGTTGAATGGTTTGCGCTTGCAACCTCGGTCGACTACATTGTGGTTGCTGCGTTTTTGCTTGTTGCATATAAATTGCAGGGAGGACCCAAGCTTTCGTTCTCGCTTAAAAAAGCAAAACAGCTTCTTTCGTTAAGTTCGAGTTTTATAATCTCGGGGCTTATGGTTTCGATATACGCATCGACCGACAGATTTATGTTAAAACAGATGCTTGATGAGGCAACGGTTGGACACTACGGCCTTGCTGTATCGTTAAGCACGACGTGGGTGTTTGTGTTGCAGGCTGTCATCGACTCGGTCTATCCCTCGATTATAGAGGCTTACGGCAAGGATGTGGAGGGCTTCAACCGCAAAAACCGCCGCCTTTACGCTATTGTCATTTATACAGCGCTGATAATCTCGTTGATAATTTGCGTTTTTGCAAAGCCGATAGTTGGCATTTTATATGGCGAGGAGTATCTGCCTGCAGTTAACCCGCTTAGAATCGTGGTTTGGTATACTGCCTTTTCCTATCTGGGTGTTGCAAGAAACGCATGGATCGTGAGCGAAAACAAACAGAAGTATTTAAAATATCTTTACATAAGTGCGGCTGTAATTAATGTTGCGCTTAACCTTGCGCTTATCCCGTGGCTGGGTGCTTCGGGTGCGGCTCTGGCATCGCTTGTAACGCAGGCTTCCACCACCGTAATCCTTCCGGCAATAATTCCTGCGCTAAGACCGAACGCAAAGCTGATGGTTGAAGCGTTGCTGTTAAAGGGCGTTGTTAATAATAAAGAATGACGAATTAACCTGTCGGACAGATTGTCCGGCAGGTGTTTTTGTTTAGTTTATTGCGTCGAAT
>JAZSPX010000107.1:0-2355 GCA_045537675.1 Candidatus Faeciplasma sp.
GTTAAGAACACAAAGCTCGACTTGTTCTTGGAAGACGACGCTGACAATCTCGACGGCCTTAACTTCTTGACAAATCAGAACATGTCGGTTGTTAACCGCAAGGCTATGGAGGGTACGATCCTCGCTCATACCGAGGGCGGCGTTCCCAACATCGTTATCGAGGTTGACAAGCTCGACGAATTCAACTTTGGCGAAATGGTTTACTTCTTCGAAAAGGCTTGCGCAATTTCGGGTTATATGCTGGGTGTCAACCCCTTCAACCAGCCCGGTGTTGAAAGCTATAAGAAGAACATGTTCGCACTTTTGGGCAAACCCGGTTACGAATCCCAGAAGGCAGAGCTTGAAGAAAAGCTCGGTTATTAATTCACATTGGCTTAAAGGCTGCGTGCAGTCAAGCCTGCTTGCAGCCTTAAAATAAACAATTAGCCCGCAGGGCGGAAACGGAGTGTTATTATGATCAAGTTAATAACAGGTAAAAGAGGATCAGGCAAAACCAAGATTCTTGTTGACAACATTAAGGAAGCAGTTGCTAACACTAAGGGCAACGTAGTTTGCATCGAAAAGTCTATGCAGCTTACTTACGATATTCCTTCAAGCGTTCGTTTGGTAGACGTTGACGGATACAAGATTGACAGCTATGATAAGTTCTATGGTTTCATCACCGGTATCATCGCCGGAAACTATGATATTACCGACATTTTTGTAGACGGTATTCTTAAAATCGGCGGCAGAAACTATGAAGAACTCGGCGCTCTCTTTGCAGCAGTTGAAGCTGTAGCTAATGAAATCTGTGTTGAATTCACTGTTTCCGAAGATACAGATGCTCTTCCCGAATGTGTTACCAAGTACCTTAACTAAGATTTAAAACAAAATTCAAACCAAAATGTCAATATATCAGATTTTGTTTTCCCACAAAATTTGAAAAAGTATTGACATTTTAGTTTGTAACAAGTATAATACTATGTGATATTCTGAGGTGTAATGTGTTACTTCAATTAAGACAGCTCTTCGACCGAGTCGGAGATAAGAAAGAAATAAGCCTTGAAATCCCCTTAGAGGAATTAGGGGATTACAGCATTATAGGTACATTTATTACGCCGATTTCGCTGAACGGTCAGGTAATGAATCGTGCAGGTGTAGTTACACTCGACTATACGTTACGTTTCACCATCCGGCATCTTTGCGACAGATGTCTTAACGAATTTGATCGTGAATATGTTTTCGATATGTCACACATATTAGTCAAGAGCCTTAGCTCTGATAACGACGAATATATCGTGTGCCCCGACAGCACTCTCGATCTTAATGAGTTGGCAATTTCCGATTTACTGTTGCAGCTACCCACCAAGGTATTATGCAAGGAGGACTGCAAGGGTCTTTGCCTTAAATGCGGCAAAGATTTAAATGACGGCGATTGCGGATGCTGCGGATAAGCGGCAGCAGTAAATTCAAGAATAAAATCTCAAAGAGGAGGTGCCGAAAATGGCAGTACCGAAGAGAAAAGTCTCCAAGGCAAGACGTGACAAGAGACGCTCAAGCGTATGGAAGCTTGATGCACCCGCACTTAGCAGATGCTCTAACTGTGGTTCACTTACATCCCCCCACAAGGTTTGCAGCAACTGCGGTTTCTACAAGGGCGTTGAGGTTATCAAGAAGGAAGCTTAAGCTTCTTCAAAATTTAGAGGAGGAGTGATCCTTCTCTATTTTTTTACAATAATAAAGTTTTAATATATATGTAAAGGGGGACTGCATTATGGCATTACCGGTTGTTGCAGTTGTAGGACGACCCAATGTAGGTAAGTCTACTCTTTTTAACAAGTTAATAGGTCAGCGCCTCTCGATTGTCGAGGATACACCCGGCGTTACCCGTGACAGAATTTACGCAAAATGTGAATGGACAGGCCACGAGTTCATGCTTGTCGATACCGGAGGTATCGAGCCTGCATCTGACGATAAGATTTTGGTTCAGATGCGCAAGCAGGCGGAGGTTGCGATCGCTAAAGCAGACGTCATCATTTTGGTTACCGATATTCGTTGCGGTGTCACCGCCAACGACTATGAGGTTGCTTCAATGTTGATGAAGTCGGGCAAGCCGATTGTTTTGTGTGTTAACAAGTGTGATAAGCTTGGCGACCCCGAGCCTGAGTTTTATGAGTTTTATAACTTGGGCCTTGGCGACCCGATTGAAGTTTCGTCTGTTCACGGTTACGGCACAGGCGACCTTCTGGACGAAGTAGTCAAAAACTTCCCCGAAGAATCCGAGGCAGAGGAAGAACACGACCACATTAAGGTTGCTGTTATCGGCAAGCCTAACGTCGGTAAATCTTCGCTTATAAACTGCATCGCAGGCGAGGA
>JAZSPX010000027.1:0-1953 GCA_045537675.1 Candidatus Faeciplasma sp.
ATACACTTGTTCATCATAACTCCCGTGTCCTTATACTCGCCCAGCTCAGCAGCAAAATCTTCCCCAAGCATATATTCGGTATTTATAAGCATTAAGCTCTGGTTAATTGTGTAGCCGTTTTCGTCGGTCAGCTCACTAAGCGCCACCTCAATTACAGAGGGTTCTAGGCTCTTGACTTCAACCTTTTTTCTGTCATAATCAAGCTGCCACGCCAAATAGTTTTCCCACGGAATGCTCGATAAAACTGCTGTGGCAATAATTGCGGTTACACAAAAGTACAGAACCATTCTTCTTATGCGATATTTGTTTAAATACTTCATTTTTATACCTCCAAACGACTATAACGCATTATAGCACCTGCAAATCTGCACTTCAATAATTCTTAACGAATCTTAATCTTCTTAAGAAAATCTTAATTCTATTAATCTGCGAAATGCATAATTCATCTTTATAAAAACAAATGATGATTTGTTGGTTTTAACGTCTGCCCGTTTTCTTGATCTAATATCCAAATAAAAATATAGTTACTTTTGATGGTTTATTAGACAAACAGAGTTTGTTATTTGTACTTAACTGCCAAATGTAAAGCGATTTCCTTTACACGCTTCAAATTTGCATTTTTTATTCATGCAGAATAAAATATAATCATTCCACAAAAAGGTGTGACTAAAATGAAAAACAAAAAACTCGCTTCAATAATCGCTGTCGGCTTAATGGCTGCTCTTTGCTTCGTCGGCAACTACCTCCAAATCAAAATTCCCAACGGTACCTTGATCACCCGAATTCACTTCGGCAACTCCATGTGCCTCCTTGCAGGCCTTCTGTTCGGAGGGTTAAACGGCGGTCTTGCATCAGGCATCGGTGCCGCACTTTACGATTTGTTCGACCCCGTCTACATCGTTTCCGCACCCTTTACCTTCCTTTCAAAGTTTGCAATGGGTATCGTCTGCGGCTTAATTGCTAAGTCGGCAAAACGCTTAAAGAACGAAACTGCACACATTTTAACCGCTGCAATCCTCGGTCAGCTTGCCTATATCGTCTGCTACCTTGCAAAAACCTTTATTTCGCAGCTTATCCTCGGCTACACCGTCGAAACAGCACTCATCGCAACCGGTACAAACCTCTTAACGTCAGGCGTAAACGCTGTTATCGCTGTCGCTGTGTCCGTACCTCTTTACATCGCACTTAAAAGGCCTCTTGCCTCAACCTATTTTAAAGAGCTTGTTTTAGAACGCAACGAAGTGAGACTTAAATGGCAGCACAAGCTTTTAATCTGTCTGGCATTTGCTGCCGTCGCTGTCGGCGCAATAATCTTCGGCGTGTTAATGAAGAAATAAATAACGTTATAAGCCTTGGGGTTTTCCTCAGGGCTTAATTTTTTTGTCGAATTATATTGACAAGTGGTGATATTTATGTATAATAACACATGAACACTTATTCATATGTTATTATTAAGGAGGCAAACACCATGCATAACCACGAAAACTGCAACTGCCACGAATGCCCTCATCACGTTGAATGCGGCGGCAAGAATATTGACAAAGTCAAGCTTTTTGAAAATAAAATGATTACCGAGGAAGAAGCATATTATGTAAGCGAGCTGTTTAAAGCCATTTCCGACCTTACCCGTGTGCGAATTCTTTTCTCGCTTCTGGCAGGTGATATGTGCGTCTGCGACATCACCGAGCTTGTCGGGGTTTCACAGTCTGCTGTTTCCCACCAGCTTCGCGTTTTAAAGCAGGCAGGCCTTGTCAAATACCGCCGCGAAGGCAAAACTATCTACTATTCCATTGCCGATAACCACGTTTCAAGCATTCTTGCAATGGGCCTCGAGCATATCTCTGAATAAAATCGGCGGTCACATCTTTATTCACAGCTTCACTGCCTGCACCGCCGATATAAATATTTCTTGCTCGGCGTTGCCTCGCATTTTAAGTCGGTGGCCAAGCGGTC
>JAZSPX010000024.1:0-7902 GCA_045537675.1 Candidatus Faeciplasma sp.
CATGAATTTCAACTCTGCTCACTTTTAAACGTAAAATATTAATTTGTCCACGATTTGCCCACGCCGGTTTTAGCCGTGGACAAGATTAGAGGGTCAGGATTTCACTCCTGACCCTTTTTGTATTTGTATACCTATTTAACCTTATAACTTTCTTTTGGCCCTAAATATGATTCGGGCAACCTTGCACCCTCTTTAAACAAAACAATTCGTTCAAGCGCCAGGTTAGGGCTTATGTGATAGTATATAAGCGAGTTAAAGCCTTTTTTACAATCAATATTGCACTTATAAACCTTTACGTTGTTATAAGCTTCCTGCGACCACTGGTGACTTGTAAAGTATGGTGTATCGGGGTTGTGAACTGTGTTGAAGCTAAACATTTCACCGTCGTTCACACTAACACCCGCAAGCATTTCCTGCTCGTGTGTTACAGGGGTAGAGGGGCCAAAGTAAAGTTCTAAGTTGTATGTACCTTCAGTTTTCGTTTCAAAGAGGTATTCTAAGTACGGCATATCAGCCTTGCCCTTAAAGTCAGCAAGGGTGGGGTAAACCTTCATTGCACTGCCTGTTTTACCATAAGGCTTTAGAAGGGCGAATTCAGCGCCGTTTACGTCGTGTTTGCTGTAATAATGCTCGGCTTCCATGGCAATATAGCCGTCATATTCAATGAATGTATTAGGCTCATATCCCGAAAAGTCGGGTTTGTCGGCATTAAAGGTTATAATCGTGCGCGAATGTTCGCTGCCTAAAACTGTAACAGCGGCGCTGTCTTTTCCGTCAATCTTATTCCTGTCGATGCTAACGGTAATTCTGTCGGTGAGCATTGTTTTACCCTCGGTTTTCGAGAAGCAAAGCCAAGGCTTATCACACATGATCTTATATTCAATTTCGTCTTTACTTCCACAAGCAATTTCAAGTGTGATGCTGTCAACATCGGGTCTCATAAAATCATCAAAGCTCATTCGGTTGCCTGTCCACTGCTTGCCAATGTTAAATTTTTCGTTATCCGACTTTGCAACAATAACTCGTGGCTTGTTTGCAGGCTCTGTGTAAATTCTCAAGGGATATTTGTTACCCTCCTCACACCACGAAACAAATCCAAAATGCTCCGAAAGCCCGAAGCCATAAAACTTGCCATCTGCCACCTTGTGGAAATCATCGGTCAGCTTGCGGTCAAATTCGATACCTTGTTTAACCATGTCGGCAAAAAGGTTTGCTTCATTGCGGTTTTGCTCGGCATAAAATCTGTTCTTGGCGGCATAGCACCATGTTCTCATTAGGTTTGCTGTGCCGACACAAGGGAAGTAAACAAGTTCCCAGAAGCCGGTAAGCAGCTCTTCGGAGTACTTGTTTTTAATATTATCGCAAATTGTGATAATATTCTCGCAGTTTGCAATCAAATCATCAGTTTCTCCAAAATTAACAGGGTGGTAAACCTTATCGTTCATAACCTCGTGCTTTCGTCGCTCGCAAATCTGGCTGTAGGTTTTAAGCACTTCGGCAACCTCGCAAAGCTCATTTTTATCAAACACGCCGCCGAACTGGGCATTCACCCAGTTGTCAACATATTCATTTGTGTTATTCGGGTTAGAGGTGCCGTACTTGTCAAAGTCATAAGCCAGGTCTAAGAAGTATGAGATAGCAAGCTCCTGCGTGCCAATGTCACCGACGTTGACTACCCAAATGTCTCTAACACCATAGTCATAAGCCATCGACATCTGCTCCCACATTCTTGGCAGAAGGGAAGTGCCCACCCATTCATAGGCATGTGCGCCGCCGTGCATATCAATGTGATAATACATTCCGTAGCCGCCGTTGTGCTCTCGCATTTTTTCAGTAGGCAACGTGCGTGTGTAACCAAAGTTCGAGTCACTCAGCATAATGCAAACACCCTCGGTTTCGGGGTCACCAATTAAGCCTTTGGTGTTTTCGTCGCCATAATAGAACTTTTCAACCTCGGTAAACAAAACAATCTGTCTTTCAACTTGGCTTAAGTCCGGGTTGACGGTCTTTTTAATAAGCTCGTTCTGGGTGTGCAAAACATCTCTCAAAAGGGCAATATTTTCATCTAACGTGGCATTTGCCATAATTGCGGTGTCATTTTCACCGCGCATACCCATCGTAATCACGTTTTCAAAGGGGGCGCTTCTAATCAACCCGTCTTCCCAAAAGCGTGTAATGCCCTCTCGGTTCGAAATAAAGTCCCATGCGTCGCCATAAGGCGAATCCTTGCCGCGCATTTTGCCATATTCGGCGCCTGCTCTCATGCAGGGCTCGTGGTGCGAGGTGCTCATTACAATACCCATTTCATCTGCCAACTCGGCACTTAAAAGGCCGGGCCCCTCAAGATTAAAATTGTTCGCCCACATTGCAGGCCACAAATAGTTGCCTTTAAGCCTTAATATCATCTCAAACACCTGCTCATAGCACTTGGCATTTACTCCGCCAAAATGCGTGGTTGCCCAGTTGCCGAAAGCAGGCCATTCGTCGTTTATGAATATGCCCCTATATTTGACCGAAGGCTCTTTTGAAACAACCTCAGCACTCTCGTCCAAAACTATCTCATCACGTTTTGCGCTCACACAGCCGCTCCATTTGTTAAGAGGGGAAACACCGCACATCTCGCTAATCTTAAACAATCCGTAAATCGTTCCTCGCTTGTCGCTTCCTGCAATTACAAGTGCGTTTTTCACACCCTTTAATGGTAATGAAACGATTGCAATTTTATATACCTCGCGTTTATTTTTTATCTCGTCTAACGAGATAACACCGCTTTTTTCAAGCTCATCAATAACCGAGCTTTTGCCCGCTGTGCCAAAAATAACCGCACTTACAGGCTTTTCTTTGTCAAGCTCGCTTGTAAGCATAACATTGCCCAACTCACCGCAGACCAAGGAAATATCCTCCTTAACGGTGTTCGCAATTCTCATAACTCCCTTATAACCGTCGTCTGAAGTTACAAAGTGCAGACTTTTATCAATAATAAAACGCATAAACCAACCGCCTTTCATTTGTTATATGTTGATTATAAAGCAATAATATGTTATAATCTTTGCGTTATAAGGCACATTTGTTGCGCTAAATTTCTGTTAGGAGGTATGTTTATGCCGCAAAAAATCTATGACCCGATAAGTGTTCCGTTTCTGTTCTTTCGCAGCACCACTGAAAATACTAAAGACTCGCCGTTCACGCCCTATCACAGGCATGACGCATACGAAATCTACCTCTTTTTAGGCGGTAACCGAAAAATGTGCATCGAAAAATCCTGCATTCTGTGTCAACCCGGCGACATGTTCATCATCAGCCCCGACCAGCTTCACGCAGGCCTTTGCGATGAAGACTGCGAATATGACCGAATTGTGATCAACGTAAAGCAGGAGGTTTTGGATGGGCTTTCACAAAAAGGCATCAACCTTGGCGAGTGCTTTTGCTTCGAAAGTATCAATCAGATAAAGCGCACAAACTTAACCCTGCGAGAGAGGGAAGCGGTAATAGACATATACGACAAATATCTAAAAGCGCAAAAGCAAAGCGGCTTCGGTCAGACGCTTTTGTGCGAGACTTATATAACTCAGCTTCTGATTTTTATTAACCGTTGGTTTTTGTCTGGTTCAAGCCAGGGGCAGACCGAAAACCTCATGCCTAAGCTGATAAGCGATGTAATGACATACATTCACGAACATCTTTCCGAGGAAATAACTCTTGATAGTCTTGCCGAGAAATTCTTTTTTGACGGCAGATACATAAGCAAAAGCTTTAAACTACACACAGGCATAACCATAAGAGATTATATTTTGGATCAACGCATTGCACGTGCGAAAAAGCTTTTAAGTGTCGGCAGCAACGTCTCTGAAGCTTGCTATAAATCCGGCTTTTCCGATTATGCTAACTTCATTCGAAGCTTTAAAAACCATGTAGGAATATCACCGGGCAAGTATTCTAAACAGAGGAATGTATGCATTTGACGGTTGCATAAGCTTAACCGCCGTAATAATTCCCGACAGTGTTATTAGCCTTGATGATTACGCATTTTATAACTGCAAAGGTCTCACCAGCGTAGTTATCGGAAGTGGAATTTCATATATCGATGACCGTGTATTCCATAACTGTAATAGTATTAAAGATATTTACGTGTTGTCCAATCAAACTGTGCTTCCTTATGATTCGCGATACATTTCTTCTACAAGCAGTTATGAATATTATAGCCTGCTTCCCGAATCTGTAACGGTACACGGCTGGCCTGTTTCTGCTGCGAAAGATTTTTGTGATCTATACGGCCATACTTTCACAGAGCTTGACAGTTTATATGAAAAGGTTATAAAAGCAGGCGAATGCGGATATGATGCGACGTATGCAATAACTAATTCAGGAAAGCTTACAATTTCAGGCGAAGGTGGATTATACGATTACGTTGCCGGTCAGAGTGGTAGTAATAGCGTTTATGGAACATCACCGTGGATTAATAACCGTTATATTTCTTCTATTACTGTAGGCGAAGGTATAACCAGTATCGGAGCATATAATTTCGCTTTGTGCGATAGAGCTTTAAGCGTATCTTTGCCGTCAACCATAAGAAGTATTGAAACATATGCATTCTCAAATTGTAAAAGCTTAGAAAATATAGATTTACCCCTGGGTGTAAGGAACATTAAGGACTATGTATTTGCAGGCTGCACAGGATTAACCTCTGTTTATATCCCTTCAAAGGTTACCAATCTGGGCTCGGGAGTATTCTTAGAATGTTTAGGCTTAGAAGAAATCAACGTCGATGAATTAAATTCATACTATTCCGACGTTGATGGCGTCTTGTTCGATAAGGAACAGACTACCTTGCTTAAATATCCTCAGGCGCGTTCGGGCGAAACCTACATAATACCGGACACAGTAACGTCAGTATTATCCGTCGGATCTGTATATCTGCCCGGATATAATTCCGATGAATCGACTGCTGCTTTTACAGCATGTAACAATCTTATATATTTCGTCACAGTTGTTCTAATTAATTTTATGTTATTTTTGCTTGTTAGTCAATTTTAGGCTATATAAGAATTCTTAAGATTTTCTTAAGGCACATTAAGTTTTCTTAAGAATTATTGAATATTAAAAAGCATCATGTTATCCTAAAATCAGTGAATGTTTAGGAGGTGTCCCTATGAAAAAACCGTTTATCATCTTACTAACACTTGTGCTGTGCCTGTTTATGGCATCCTGTGATACTTCACCTACAGTCGATGAAGAACAAGAGGTACAATCTCTAAATATCGTTATTAACGACGCGTTCTCTGGGCAAGGATTCGGCTCATTTGATTATCGGGCGTTGTCTGCTAAAACCGGTCTAAATGTATCGGCAAAGAATTTCTTACACGATGAAGCTGTTCTAAAAATTATGGCCGGTGACACGGATGTGGATATATATTTCTTTGACGCTGCGAGTGTAAGGATTTTACGGAATCAAGGGATATACGTTCCGATTGAATCGGAAATTATAAGTGAATTTGTTGACAATTGCTTTGATTATTTACAAGATTATTCATATGTCGGCGATGAACTGGCGCTGATGCCGATATGTTCTGCTGTTTCCGCTGTGACCGTTCCAAAAAGCGCCATAACAGAAACTGGAATGACGGCTTCTGACATTGAATATACAGACGGTTATTTAAGTTTTGCACGTAATTATGGCGGCGACAGAATTGCGTATACAAATGGTAGTTCCTTATTTGGCTTTTTGGAAATGCAATATAATAAATATTATTGCGATTTTGAAAACAAGTCGTTCGATTATAATACGGAGCTCTACAAATCGATTTATGAGCAATTTCTGGGCGGATACTTGAGACACGCTCAATATCCGGGAGCTATGGAAGGTTTTACTCATAATATTATGACCGATAATGACGATGACAGTGAATCAGCGCTGATAAATATGGGAATGTTTGATATAAATATGCCGAGTCGTTTTTTTGAGGAGTGGAGAGCGTTTCCGATTCCTAAGATATCTGACAAGGTGGAATCAAACTATGTCAGTGCGAGGTTTGCGTTTATAAACCCATATTCAAACAATAAAGCAGCTGCTTTAAAGGTGCTTGAAACAATCGCTTTGGATTATTATGAATACGCCGATTATCTGTCTGATAGCTCACTTTTGTTTAAAAAACCCGATATGTATCCGGAAAGCTATCATAAAGATTCCGATATATTCAACGACTATTTCGAGATGGCGAAAAATGGTTTCGTTAGCGATTATCAAGTGCCCAGCTTCCACAACGACATCGAAGAATACCAAAACGGCAGAGCAACCTTAGACGAAGCAATAGCAATGTATCAACGCGAGGTTGAGATTTGGCTGAATGAGTAAGCTGAAAGTGTGCTTTGTATCAATGTTACAACCGAAAAACATTAGTTTTAGTCAATACGTAGAATATTCTGAAACTTTTGTGAAATTTACACCATAAGCAAAAAATTCCAGTATAATTAAGTCATACCATATTTCCATATTTGCGAGGTGTCTGAATGAAAAACCTACTCTCACTCACACTATCAATTTTAATGGTAATCTCTCTGCTTACATCGTGTGCTGACACGGGGACTACTTACACTCCGTCAACTGACGACTATGACCTCACAGGCATAACCCTGCCTGAAAAGAAAAACGTAACATATCCCGTAGTATACACCGCCCTTGACGAGATCGAGTATGACACAACAAACGTTTTGGGCACGGCACAGATTGAGGATAAACTCTACCTTCTCGAACCTAATGGCGTGCATATGGTAAACCTTGCTGACGGCACGATCAGCCTTGTTTTCGAGAAAGAGGGACTCGTGCTTATAACATCATATGATACCGAGCTTTATGTTACCGATGGCAGCACTGTTTACACGCTTGACTCGACAGGAGAGACGGTGAATACCCAGCAGATACCCGAGGGTACATTCGAGGGCGTTGATTTTAAGTATAGCAGTTCCTTTATCTCGACAGATGACTACTTTGTGTTTGCATGTATGCTTAACAAAAAGAATTCGCACGTTTATATTTCTAAAGCGGATATGAGTGTTACAATTAACGGCAAAAGCTATGATTACATAATCTGCCCTTATGAAGGCAACAAGTACTGGATATTAAATTCGTCTGATTATTCTTTCAATTCGATAATCAGTTATGACATTGATGCCGGTAAAAAGGTTAACGAGCTTACTATAATCGAGAGAGCTTATGCAATGGCTTACGATAAATATTCAGGAAATATAATTCTTTGTTCAAGTTCACTTAATGGTTTCGGAATTAAACTTTTGGAATTCAACCCCGAAGATTTAACAAATAAACAAATTGCATTATATTCTCGGAGCGATGAAAACAACTATATAGACGGATATATTACAGCATACGGAAACATATACTGTTCGATTTCTGCCTGTTTTGATGGAATAAAGATTCACGACGTTAAAAAAGAAGTCAAGACTATAAACATCGCAGCCATGGTGAATGCACCGGCGGAAGCAGAATACCTGTCCATCATTCTCGGCGAAAAATACGATATTCAAGTTGATGTGTCTCTGTATACATATCAGAACAGAGATATGCTTCCCCTTAAGCTCATGGCTGGTGATAAGGATATCGACATTTTCTACGGCACAGACAATACTGCTTATTATGTCGCATCTGATTGCTTTGTAGACCTAAATCAGTTTGAAGTACTTAAGGATAATATTTCAACGTGCGAAAATCTTTTGAAATACGGCTTTACACATAACGACCAAATATTCGGCATTCCGTTCGTTTCGGGAGGATCAATAATTGATGATTGTTCGCAGTTAAACGGGATAGGTGATTATGCAAGCGCCGATAACATAACTGCATATTGCGCAAAGTATTTCGACCTTGTGAATAAAAATTATTCAGACGAT
>JAZSPX010000038.1:0-6886 GCA_045537675.1 Candidatus Faeciplasma sp.
CCTTTGGACTTTTTTCTTTATTACACAGGAGGAATGAAAAGCTTATCTTTCTTTGCCCACAAAGAAAAGGGCGATCGTGCCGGGACCGGAATGTGCGCCGATTACAGGGCCGACGTCGGCAATAACGTTAACCTTTGCGCCATAGCTCTTTTTAAGGGTTTCTTCAAGAATTTTTACATCGCTTAAACAGTCGCCGTGAGAGATGAAAACAGTGCCGTCTTTTTTGTCAAGGGCAAGCTCGCCAAGCTTGTCGGCAAGTGCCGCAATCGAAGCCTTTCTGCCTCTTACCTTGAACATGTTGATTAAATGGCCGTCGTTGTCAACGTGCAAAACGGGCTTGATTCCCAAAAGGTTGCCCACAAATGCAACCGTGGGGCTTATTCTTCCGCCGCGCTTAAGGTAAACCAAGTCGTCAACAGTGAACCAATGGCAAAGCTTAAGCTTAATGTCTTCAATATACTGCGCTGTTTCTTCAATGTCTGCGCCGCTGTTTTTCTTTTCGGCAGCTAAATAAACAAGCATTCCCTGCCCTGCCGAAGCTGCCAAAGTATCGACACAGATTATTTTTCTTTCCGGGTATTTTTCCGCAAGCTCATCTGCGGCAATTCTGCCCGAATTATAGGTCGTGCTTAAACCGGACGAGAAGCCGAGATATAAAATATCGCTGCCCTGTTTTAAAATTTCTTCAAAAGCTTTTGCAAAAGCTTCGGGGTTTATGGCAGAGGTTTTTGCAATGCCGCCCTCGCGCATTTTGGCATAGAAATCATCAGCGGTCATATCGTTGTTTGAATATTCATTTTCATCACCTTCAAAGCGGAAAGTCAGGCTGATGAAAGGTACTCCCCATTTATTCAAAAGCTCGGGCTTAATGTCGCAAGCCGAGTCAGTAAAAATAACATAATTGCTCATTTTTTGTTCCTCCGATAGCAAGATGTTGATTGCTCAACAACTGCCATTATACACCAATAATGTTGAACTGTCAACAATTTTGCAGCAAACTCAGCTCCTCGTTATTAAAAGATATTTCAGCAAAAACAGATAATTTTTTGAATAACGTTTTAGTTGACACCGACTTTCTTATATTTTATACTTAAATAAATATATTATTTCGGAGGTTGACATGAAAAGGATATTTTTGTTAATTTTGTGCACATTTATGCTTTTGACCGTTGGCTGTGCGGCTGATACACCCACCCCTAACAACTCTGATAATGAAGAAACCGCCAAAAGCCCTACTGCACAGCAAGTCGCAAAGGAAATGGGCTTGGGACTTAACCTTGGCAACACCATGGAAGCTTATGACGCTTCGAACTGCGACAAGATTTACTATGAATGGATACCGACCATTGGCGACAACACCCCCGAAGATTATGAAACCTGCTGGGGCGCTGTGCCCACCACCCAAAAGGTTATCGACGGTATGCGCGACTGCGGTTTTAACACAGTAAGAATCCCCGTTTTCTGGGGCAACATGATGGAAAACGACGGCACGTGGACGATCAATAAGGACTATATTAAAAGAATTAAAGAGATTGTTGACTATTGTGAAAAAGCAGGCGTTTACTCGGTAATCAACATTCACCACTTCGATGAATTCATCATTCGCCGCAACGACGTTAACGGCTGTAAAGAGATCTTCACGACCCTGTGGGCCCAGATTGCCGAATATTTCAAGGATTACCCTTACACCGTTGTGTTCGAGGGCTTTAACGAATACCTCGGCGGTAACCAGTTTAACGAAAACGGCGACCTTGTTGAACAGGGCGACCCCAAGGCATATTTGATGACAAACGTGCTTAATCAGGCATTTGTTGACGCTGTAAGAGCAACAGGCGGAAATAACGCAGAACGTGTGCTGGTTGTTTCGGGTTATTGGACAAACATTGACAAGACATCTTCGGACCAATTTGTTATGCCGACTGACACCATTGCCGACAGACTTATGGTTTCGGTACACTATGTTGACAATTCAATGTATTGGATGAACAGAATCGGCACACAGCAGTGGCTCGACTATATCGACGACCAGTGCGGCAAGCTTAAGCGTGCATTCTCGGACAAGGGTATACCCGTATTCTTGGGCGAGACCTCGGCAGGCTACCCCAAGAGCAACTTCGGCGGCGACGCTATTCACAAAGAATCGAGCGAGTGCCTTGAAATTGTTTTGAACGAGCTTGTTGAATATGGCTTTGTGCCCGTTATCTGGGACGTTAACGACAACTTCTACTCTCGAACAGAGTTTAAGATTAAAGACGAAGCAAACGCCAAAGTCGTTGAAAAAATTGTGAAAAAACTTAAATAAGCATAAAAATCCGCATGGTATTTTAAAAGTACCATGCGGTTTTATTTTTTTATTCAAATGTTACGGTTACGCTGCCTATTCCGCAATCAATGTCGATTACGTTTTCACCGTTGCCCACGGTTTTCTCGCCAACGATTTTATCACCGTCTATTCTGCAGTCGCCAATGCCCGTTGAAGCATTGAACTTATAGCTTTCTTTACCGCCTAAAAGGGTAAGTTCAAAGTCACCGACACCCGTTTCAAGGTCGCTTTCTCCCTTAACGCCTGCACGAATGCTTGCCTTGCCTACACCCATTTCAGCATCAAGGTTATAAATCTCGCCGTCCTTAACGGTCAGTTTTCCAACACCGCCTTCAATGTCAGCCTTTTTGCTGACTGAAAGGTAATCAACGGTAACCTCGCCTGCGCCAAGGGTAAGTTCAAGCTTCTCGGCTCTTAAAGCCTCTGCTTCAACAGTGCCTGCACCTGTGAAGATGACAACCTTTTCAAATTCATAGCCTTCGGGTACCGTTATATCAAGATAAGTTTCCTCGTTTATAATGTTTGAATGCTCACGCTCGATAGCGACGAGCTTGTTACCTCTTGTCTCAACGTCGATATACTCGTTGTCGGTGACGCCCGAAAGTATGTCACCCTCGTGAATATTCACCTTACACGCACCGATCTCTATGTATAAAACAGAGTCCTCATCGCCGTTAAAGATCTTGTCGGCTTCAGTCTTCGATCCGCTGAAGGTAAACCTGATGCCCGAAAATCCGTTTGCCAGCGACATGAGTGCGGCAAAAATGCCTGCAATAACTGCAACTGCCAGGGCAATAGCCAAATATTTAATTATTTTATGGGTTGTTTTCATCGGATGTCAATGCCTCCGAAAATTCCCGAGCCGTTGATGTAAACTGTCGGTGCTTCGGGATTGTCTTTGCCGCTTCTCTTGTTCGAAACGCCGCCGAAGATAGAGTTCGACTGAATCTTGACGTTATATTCCGGGGGGACGATAACGTCAATTCCACCAAAGATTGCACTTGCGTTTACAACAACGTCCCCAGTGATAATGGCACCTGTAAGGTCGCACTTGATGCCGCCGAACACAGCGCTGAGGGTGGTACCCTTAAACTCCTGGCCGCTAAAGCTCAGGTTCTGGCCGGTAAAGGTCGAGTAGTATTCATCCTTCGATGTACCGTTCTTCTCGTTGATAAGCTTAATTTCGCTCTTGATCTTTCCGCCAAAGACGTATTTGATAAGAATGCTTAAGCCGATGACAACCAGAATTACAGGGAAGATCAGCTTACCGACAAGGTCGAAGCGAAGAATATCCTGGCAGGCCAGAAGCAAAACAACACCAATCAGCAAACCGATCAAGTTGCCTGTCTTTTCCTTTTCGTTAAAGAGGCCAATAGCACACGGAACTATGATGAACAAAGTCCACCAGCCGTCAAAAAAGATGTCGATATCGGTAATGTCCAAGGCGTTAAGCCCGAAAACAATACCCAGAACGACCAAAACTATACCCCACAGAATACCTGTAGATTTTTTCATGATTAATCTTCATTCCTTTCGTATTAATATGCTTCTTTATATATTTCAAGAAACAAATTACTGTGTAAAACAAGCGTGCAATTTATTCGTTCAAAGCGATAAATTGCAAGGAAATTATACACCCATAAAACAGCATTGTCAATAAATTATGCTAAAGCAACCGCTAAAATGACAGTTGAGTTATTTGCAAACTGTTTGACAGGGTGATAATAAGCAGGCAATTTGGAGAAATGATTTTGCAAAAAACAAAAGAGCCCTAATGGGCTCTTTGTCTTGGTCTACCTAGCGAGAATCTGAACCCAAGAGCCAAGTCCAAAGGACTTGCTCTTACGATTGCGCTTTAACATTTCTGCTTTTTGCCACTTTTCATTTTCAATGTCGTGATATTTCTTATATGTTGCGCAATCTACCGCAGTTTCTCGCATCTATCCCGTAGACCGCAAAAAAGCCCCGCAAGGGGGCTTTTTGTGGTCTACCCGACAGGAATCGAACCTGCGCACACACGGTCGGAGCGTGATGCTCTATCCACTGAGCTACGGGTAGATAAAAACGGCGGGGTGAGGTCACCCCGCCCTACATTTATATTTTTATCTGAGCTTTGCACCTGCGGGTACGTCGTCGGGCAGGAATACAACCTTGGCAGAGCCATCGGGCATATCTGCAGCACAGATCATTCCCTGAGATTCCACTCCGCAAAGCTTTGCAGGTTTTAAGTTTGCAACAACAATAACTGTCTTGCCAATCAAATCCTCGGGTGCATACCACTGTGCAATGCCTGAAACGACCTGTCTTATTCCCATGCCGTCGTCAAGCTGAAGCTTCAAAAGCTTCTTTGCCTTGGGCAGCTTCTCGCAAGAGATGACCTTAGCAGCTCTTAAATCGACAGATGCAAAGGTGTCGATAGTTATTTCGTCAGCCAAAGGCTCGGGCTTAAAGGCGTTCTTTGCAGCCTCAGCCTCGGCAGCCTGCTTAACGGCTTCCATCTCCTTGTTAAGCTCATCCAAAAGCTTAGCCGAGTCGATTCGAGCAAACAAGGGTTCAGCGGTGCCGACCTTAGAGCCTGCACAGTAACCGCCGAATGCAACAAGTGTGTCAAAGCCGCGCAAGTCGGTGTTGATCTGATTTAAAATCTTGTCAGAAGTTTCGGGCATGAAGGGTGCAATAAGAATACCGATGAAACGGATAGCCTCAACCAATTCATACATTACGGTTGCAAGGCGTTCTTTAAGTGCTTCGTCCTTTGCAAGTGCCCAAGGGGTAGTCTCGTCGATATATTTGTTGGCACGGCGAGCAAGTGTCATCACGCAGTTAACAGCGTCTGCCAGCTTAAAAGCATCAAAATGCTTGCCGATGTTAGCGGCAGCTTCCAAAGCCTTAGCCTCAAGGTCTAAATCAACTTCGGTCTTGTTCTTGGGGGCATATACATAGCCGTCGAAATATTTATTGACCATGGCAACGGTGCGGTTAACAAGGTTGCCCAAGGTGTTTGCAAGGTCGGAATTATATCTTTCGATAACGGTTTCGTACTTGATCGAGCCGTCAGCGGCAAAGGGCATTTCTGCAAGCATATAGTAACGGGTTGCGTCAACGCCGAATCTGCCAACAATATCGTCAGCATAGATAACGTTACCGACAGACTTCGACATCTTATCTGTGCCGAACAAGAGCCAAGGGTGAGCAAAAATCTTCTTGGGAAGCTTTAAGCCCAAAGCCATAAGCTCGATTATCCAATATATCGAATGGAATCTTAAAATATCCTTGCCGATAACGTGGGTGCAGTTGTCCCAATATTTTTCATACATATCAGAGGGGTTGTCAACGTCATATCCAAGGCCGGAAATATAGTTGGAAAGAGCATCTAACCAAACGTATACTACGTGCTTGGGGTCGAAGTCAACGGGGATTCCCCACTTGAAAGAAGAACGGCTTACGCACAAATCCTGAAGTCCGGGCTTGATGAAGTTGTTCACCATTTCCTTCTTTCTCGATTCGGGCTGAATAAAGTCGGGGTTCTCTTCCAAGAACTTTTCAAGCTGTGCCTGATATTTAGTTAATTTCAAGAAGTATGCTTCTTCCTTGGTGCGGTTAACTTCTCTTCCGCAATCGGGGCATTTGCCGTCTACAAGCTGGGTTTCGGTGAAGAAGCTTTCGCAGGGAGTGCAGTACCAACCCTCATACTCGGACTTATAAATGTCGCCCTGGTCATAGAGCTTCTTAAAGATCTTCTGTACGCACTTTTCGTGGTCGGGGTCGGTGGTGCGAATAAATCTGTCGTAAGAAACGTTTAAAAGGTCGCAGATCTCTTTGATCTGGCCTGCAATAATGTCAACGTGCTGCTTGGGGGTGATGCCTGCTGCGTTTGCAAGCTCCTCAATCTTCTGACCGTGTTCGTCAGTTCCTGTAAGGAAGAAAACATCATAGCCCTGCATTCGCCTGAACCTCGCAATAGCGTCGGCGCAGACAACATCGTAGGTGTTGCCGATGTGAGGCTTTTTGGATGTGTAAGCAATCGCCGTTGTAATAAGGTATGGCTTCTTGTCCATAACTGTTCCTCCTTTTAAAAAATAAATAATTTAAGAGATGGATTTTGACCATCCGTACCAAATAATTATATAATATTTATGGAATTTGTCAAGGGCAAGCGGTGTCACACTAACATAAACTTGGCGCCCACGACTTGACACAGCAGTTTAAAATGGGTATAATGAATTTCGCCGCTATCCGGTACCACGAGAGGGCGAAAAATCAGACCGCCGCCTGTGGCGGAAGCAGGGAGAATTTTTCGGCGAAGTGGTCAGAATCGACAGCGACGAACAGGAGCGACCGTCGATTTTGGGTACCACGAGAGGGCGAGCAAAGCAAATGTTGCTTATAAGAATAACTGAATATCGGGATGTAGCGCAGTTGGCAGCGCGCCTGCTTTGGGAGCGTGCCTAGCACGAAATGCCATATAAAAGCAAAAACCCCGAAAAGCCTTTGTTTATGCGGACTTTCGGGGTTTTAAGAAAACTTAAAAATGCGTGGATTTTGAGTTTGACCACAGTTTGT
>JAZSPX010000192.1:0-7694 GCA_045537675.1 Candidatus Faeciplasma sp.
CACCCATAACCTCCCGCTTGGCTCAGCCCCTTGACTACTAAAGCTACTTGTATTGCTCTACTAAACCTTGGTAAGGGTAATTCGCTATTTCTATAAAGTGTGTGGCTCGGGGACTCGTCAGACTGCCGAAGTCACTTGAAACTGCCCAGTTCTTTCAGAGAATGAGCAGATTTGACCGCAATAGTATGACTTTCATCGGCTGACACCTGTTTGCTTGTAATAAGGTATCGCTTCGCGATATTATTTTCAGTCACCCCCAACCCCCTCAAGGGGGCTTTCCTAAGGAGAATAGACCATGACCCTGAAAATTAAAAAACTTAAACCAAATGCAATAATTCCAAAGCGAGAGACCAAGGGTGCCGCAGGGCTCGACCTGCACGCCTGCTTGGACTCGCCCGTTACCGTTGGCGTGGGTGAGATCTTCACCGTGCCCACAGGCATTGCCCTCTCGCCCGAG
The DNA here is from genome assembly GCA_045537675.1 of Candidatus Faeciplasma sp. Classification (GTDB taxonomy): domain Bacteria; phylum Bacillota; class Clostridia; order Oscillospirales; family Ruminococcaceae; genus Faeciplasma. The sequence continues at coordinate 458 of JAZSPX010000192.1, forward strand.
CGTGAGGACGTTGTAATGTTCGTTATCATTCGCTCGTCACTTGGCCGAAAGCACGGGCTTACCCTTGCAAACTCCGTCGGCGTGATAGATTCTGACTACCGCGGCGAGATTTTGGTGCCAATCATCAACCACGGCGACAAGCCCTATACCCTTTCGCCGGATGAACGCTTTGCCCAGCTTGTTATAACCCCCGTCATTTTCCCCGAGGTTGAGGAAGCTTTTGACCTTGATTCGACCTTAAGAGGCGAGTCGGGCTTTGGCTCGACGGGTAAGCTTTAATAACCTCGTTCGATAAAAGCAGCAGTGCTGTCATGCAGGGCAGCACCATCAGCCCGTTGAAAATATCGCTGAGGGTAAAAACTGCGCCAAGGCTCATTAAACACCCGATAACGGACGAAATTATGTATATAATATTATAAGCCCACATAAATTTTCCGTGGGTGAGGTAGTCGGCACTCGTTTTACCGATCTGCGACCACCCGATTGCCGTTGCAATGGCAAAACCTGCAACCGTAATGCTGACGGCAACGCCTGCCCCCTCGCCGAAAACGGATTTTACAGCGTGCGAAACAAGCCCACCGCCGTCGAGGTCAGAATCAAGCGCACCCGACGACAAAATTGCAAGCGCCGTAAGCGTGCAGATGATGAAGGTGTCCACCACAACCTCGAACATGTTAATTAACCCTTGCTCGTGAGGGGTTACGTTTTGCGCCTGTGCGTGAACAGCGGCAGTTGTGCCAAGCCCTGCCTCGTTTGAAAAAATGCCGCGCTTAAAGCCAACACTTATCGCTTGCTTTACCCCAAAGCCCACGGCACCGCCGATTGCAGGCCTTATGCCTAAGGCAGAGGATACTATCGTTTTAAACACCTCGGACAGGTTTTTTATGTTTGCAAAAATCACCCCAAGCATCAATGCGGTAAACCAAAGCGCCAGCACGGGCAGAAGGCAGGTTGATATCTTCCCTGCCGTTTTACTGCCGCCAAAGGCGCAAACTGCAACGACCAAGCCGGAAACTAATGCACTTACCCACGGGCTGATATTCAATCCCGATTTAAGCGACAGCGCAAACGAATTTGTCTGCGCCATTGACCCCATGCCTAAAGAGGCTAAAACCCCGAGCGCCGCATAAACGAACGAAAGCTTTTTGGCACCCAGCCCGTCATAAAGGGCATACATCATGCCGCCTTTATAACCGTCTTTGGTCTTTCGGCGGAACTTAATGCTTAACACCCCTTCGGCATAGGCAACAGCCATGCCGAAGAATGCCGAAACCCACAGCCAGAAAACAGCACCCGCACCGCCCAAGGTGATTGCCGTTGCAACCCCAATGACCGAGCCTGTGCCCACAGTTGCCGAAAGCGAGGTTGCCACAGCCCGAAGCGCCGAGCCCTCGCCGTTTTTAAACTGAGTTATAACAGTTCGTGCGGTTTCTTTAAATCTTGTAATCTGCGGCAGCCTAAGCCTTGCCGTAAAATATACCCCCGCAATAACGATAAGCGCAACCGTGGGCATGCCCCACACAATATCGCTGATGTTATTCAAAAATTCCGACACACCTAAACCCTCCCCCGAAAGGACATTTGTAATGCGAAAATTCACACCCAAGCTTGCGGCACTTTTAACCCTAAGAATTCTAATTCTGATTTTCACCGTTGCCGCCACTGTTTTAATCTATGTCTATTTGTCCTCTTTTAAAACCATTATGTATATAGCAGTTGCTTTATTCTGGGCGGTGGCGCTTGCCTTTGTTTTAATTCTTCTGCCCGTCTATTTCCGAAGAACGGTTATCTACGTTTCGCCGACGGAAATAAGCCTGCACACCGGCATGATCTTTCTGACCCGAGAGCACATGCGTGTGAGCGCTGTGCAGTATATATCAATGATAACCCTGCCGTTGTCTAACATAACCGGCTTTAACTTTTTAACCGTCCACGGGCTGGGCGGAACGGTAATTCTTCCGTTTTTGTCAAAAGAGGACGCACTTACCGTTGCCGACACCTTAGAGCTTGAAATTCAAAAAAGATAGCCCAAGACCGCAAAATTTATTGAAAGGAGGCCTTTACATGAGGAAGGATTTAAAAAACAACCGCCAGCACGCAATAAAGCTTTTGTCCTATACCACACGCTATTTTTGGCTGTTGATCATTCCTCTTGCCAGAAGCCTTTATTCAATTTTGCTTGACGTTGACGCATGGAAAGCCTGGCTTGAGGGTGCATGGTTAGACCTTGTGGTGCTTGGCGTTATCTTCGGCTTTGCGTGGGTAAGGTGGATCAGCGTTTATTATTCGTTCGACAACGAAAGGATAACTGTCACAAAAGGCATTATTGCCGAGAATGAAACCACCGTTTTATACTCTCAAATTTCTACTTTAAGTATAACTCAAAACTTTTTCTACAGAATGTTTGGTGCCTGCACCGTAAAAATAGGTACAAACGCAGGTTTTATGGACAACGCCGACGTCACCATTGTAATGACAAAGCCAAACGCCGACAGGCTTTATGACTGCCTGAAAAACTCGAAAATCAAAAGCCTGCTCTATTCAGTCTCGCCTAACAAGGTCAGGCTGTGGATATTCTCGCTTTTGTTTTCCTCGTCGCTTTCGGGCGCAGTTTTGGCGGTTGCCTTGTTGCTTGAAACCTCGCAGATGATTGACCGAGAGATTGAAGCGCGAGTTATTTTAGACACGCTTACCGAGGCTGCAAACCGCTTCGGCCGGTTTGTGCCGCCCATTGCAGCCGGCTTTGCGATCGTGATTGGTGTTGCGTGGGTAATCTCGTTTGTTGCAAACATCTTTTCCTTCTGGGACCACGTTATAACCAAAAGCCGTGATTCGATTTATACACGAAGTGGACTATTCATCAAAAACCGCAACATTATTGCACTCGACAAGATAAACTGCTTAGAGCTTAGGCAAAACCTTGGCGCACGAATTTTCGGGGTGTCAACGCTTAACGTTCACGCCTGCGGCTTTGGCACAAAAAGCCGAAGCGAGTCGAGCGTGCTTCTGCCAATTACAACAAAAAAAGAAATAAGAGGCACTTTACAGGAGATCTTCCCCGAATACCCCAAGCCAAAGCTCACCTTAAAGTCGGACATTAAAAGCTATAACGGCTTCTACTTTTGGCCCATTATCTGGGCGCTCATTCCGCCTGCGGCGCTGTGGCTGATGTATCACCTTCTGCCGACGTGGTACACCGTTGCCCAGCCTGCTGTTTTCATTGCCGAGATACCCGCCGTGTGGCTGGCAATCGTTAAGACCTATTCGATGTTTGCAACGGGCCTTGGCTTTAACGAGGGATATTTAACGATGAGCTACTCGCGCATATTCGCTTTCAGAACGGTTATTGCCCCAAAAGATAAAATTGCAAAGATAGTCATAAGACAGTCGCCTTTTCAGCGGTTAAGCGGCACCTGCTCGGTGAGGGTTTACACCGCCTCGGACTTTAAAACCTCGCACTATATCTATGGGCTGAGGTTGGACAGAGCCTTGCACCTGTTTGACAAAAACGGCTATGACCTTTATTTCACCGAAAATCCGCAGGGTTAAATTTTTTTCAAAAAAATTTGCAAAAACCTATTGACAAACTCCGAAATATCGCTTATAATAATCAAGCGTTCTGAAGTGAGCGCTGTTCGGAGATGGCTGTATAGCTCAGCTGGCTAGAGCATTCGGTTCATACCCGAAGTGTCACTGGTTCAAATCCAGTTACAGCCACCAACACGGCCCGTTGGTCAAGCGGCTAAGACACCGCCCTTTCACGGCGGAAACATGAGTTCGATTCTCGTACGGGTCACCAAGAAAAAGCACTTAGCAAAAGCTAAGTGCTTTTTTGTTGTTTGTGTAAATTTAAAAGCCGAGGGTGACCGTTACAGTCACTCTCGGCTCGCCTTTTTAATACTTAACCGTTTCGCCGGGCTTAACGCTGATTACTCTGTCGCCCCAAACCTCAAGCCAAATTTCCTTGGCTGTGGGGTTATAAACCATGTGAGTGTCGGGTGCTGTTGACCATTCAAGCTTTTCGTAAGCCAGGCAATACTCGCAAATTTCGATGTTGGTAGCAAACCAAACATCGTCGCACTTGCCCATGAATTCACAAAGTTCTTCAATAACGTGCCAGTTATCCTTGTTTCTGAACTCGGCGGTGTGGCCCCAAACATAGAACATCTTAGCCTCTCTGGGGTCCATTTCCTTAAAGCTGGTCGCAAGCTCCATAAGGTTGGGTACGTCGTGGTGACAGGTTGCCTTTAAGCTAAGCCAGCCGTCGCCCGAGGGGATTGTGAAATTCGGGTCGCACCAGACAGTTCTGCAATATTTAATGCCGCAGTGCTTAAGTGCATGAATGGCAGTCTCGTTCCAGCCGCCATAGGGGTATGCAGCGCCTCTTACAACGCAGTTATATTCACGCTCGAGGTTTGCCTTATCAAGCGAGATCTCTAAATAAAGCTCAGGCTCGGTGATCTTTGTGAAGTCACGGTGAACGTAGCCGTGAACTGCAACCTCTACCCCATATTTGTTATAGGCTTCAACAGCCTGCTTATATGTAAGTCTGGGCCATCTCTCGCCGGGGTCTTCATCTTCGCCGCAGTAAAGGCCCGAGCTAACGTTGAACGTGCCCTTGATGCCGTTTGCCTGCATAATTTCCATTAATCTAATGTCGTCAACAAGGTTGTCGTCATAGCTTAAGGTGAATGCTTTTTTAAGTCCGTTGGGAAAACGCATTTTTAACATAGTATTATTCCTCCAAGTAAAAAGTTTTTGTCGGCGCCGTCAGACGGGCTGCGCCGAGAGAGAAGTGCGAGGCTGTGTCCGAATGGTGGCGCCACCGCGCGCTGTTCCTCGTCCTGCCCTCCCTCACCGGTCGGGCGCACTTCGGCTTTCAGCGCACGACGGCGCCCAAAGCCTTGCAAATTAACAAAAAATCTGTATAATACAAGTATAGTTGACTTTCCCCTGTTTTTCAATGGGTTTTATAAATTTTTATCGGAGGATTTTATGCTTTCGCACATTTTCGATTCACACTCTCACTACGATTCCACACAGTTCGACGGCGTGCGCTATACCCTGTTAGACGAAATGTTTAACGACGGTCTTGCAGGCGTCATTCATGCATCGACCGATTATGACTCCGCTATCTTCGGCATTGAGACTGCAAAAAGATATGAGCGTTTTTACACGTCAATCGGCATTCACCCCGAGGGGGCAAGCCGCACCAGCGACGCCGACCTTAAAAGCATCTATCCCCTTGTGAAAGAAAACAAGGTTGTTGCCGTTGGTGAAATCGGGCTTGACTATCACTATGAAGGCTATGACCGACACAGACAGATATACCTCTTTAAAGAGCAGATTAAGCTGGCGCTTGATAACGACCTGCCCGTCATCGTCCACTCGCGCGAGGCAACGCTTGACACCATGGAGATCTTAAACGAATTCAAGCCCCGCGGCGTTGTGCACTGCTTCTCCGGCTCGGCCGAGACAGCTAAGGAGGTTTTAGCCCTTGGCATGTATATCGGCTTAACGGGCGTTGTAACCTTTAAAAACAACAAAAAAGCCAAAAGCGTATTAGAGGTTCTGCCGCCCGAGCGTTTCCTTCTTGAAACCGACTGCCCCTATATGGCACCCGAGCCGTTCAGGGGCAAAACCTGCATAAGCTCGATGATTGAACACACAGCACAAAAATCTGCTGAAATTATGGGACTTTCGACCGAGGAGCTTTTGATGATTACCGAACGCAACGTCAAGACCCTCTTTAACATTAAATAAAAATGAATATAATGAAAAAAGCCTCGGAAGCTCTTAGCTTTCGAGGTTTTTTCGGGAGGGGGTGTTTGTCAAACATATAAAAAGGTTAGAAATTATTAAAGTACACGAACCTTGGTTACACCGTCAATATGAGCGATCGTAGCGCAGGATTCCTTAACGTCACCTGTAACGTCAAGCATTGTGTAAGCCCAATCCTTCTTAGATTTGGAAACAACGTTTTCAATGTTGCCGCCTGCTTCAGAAACGATAGCAGTGATCTGTGTGAACATTGAAGGAACGTTCTTGTGGATTACGCAAACCAAATGGTCAGCAGTCTTTGCAAGCTCACAGTCGGGCAAGTTTACAGAGTTAGTGATCTTACCGTTTTCGATATAGTCAATAAGCTCGATAGCTGCCATGTAAGCACAGTTGTCTTCCGATTCGGGAGTGGAAGCGCCAAGATGAGGAATAGCTACAACGCCTTCTACACCGATAACTTCGTCACTGGGGAAGTCGGTAACGTATGCTGCTGCCTTGCCGCTTTCAAGAGCTGCAATAATGTCTGCCGAGTTAACAAGCTCGCCGCGTGCAAAGTTCAAAATTCTTACGCCGTCCTTCATCTTTGCCAAAGATTCAGCGTTAACTGTGTCCTTGGTGTCCTTGTTATAAGGCAGGTGGAGGGTGATGTAATCAGATTCAGCATAAATATCAGCAAGATTCTTAACGATCTTGACTCCGGGCTTAAGGCCCAAAGCTGCGTTTACAGAAAGGAAGGGGTCATAGCCGACAACCTTCATGCCCAAAGAAAGAGCGGTGTTAGCAACCTTAACGCCGATTGCGCCAAGGCCGACGATACCCAAGGTCTTGCCCATAATTTCGGGACCTGCAAACTGGCCCTTGCCCTTTTCAACCATCTTGCCAACTTCGGCGCCGTTGCCCTTAAGGGTCTTAGCCCAGTCGATAGCAGCGGGAACCTTACGGGAAGCCAAAAGCAAGCCTGCAATTACAAGTTCCTTAACGGCGTTTGCGTTAGCGCCGGGGGTGTTGAATACGCAGATACCTTCTTCCGAGCATCTGTCAACGGGAATGTTGTTAACGCCTGCGCCTGCACGTGCGATTGCCAAAAGGTTATCGCCAAACTGCATATCGAGCATGGAAGCCGAGCGAACCATAATCGCATCGGGGTTTTCAACAGCGTCTGCTACGTTGTAAGCTGCCTTGTCAAAGTTGTCAGTACCGATGGCAGCAATTTTATTTAACGTTAAAATATTATACATTTTCAGCCTCAAACTTTCTCATGAAGTCTACCAAAGCCTTAACGCCTTCAACAGGCATTGCGTTATAGATAGAAGCTCTCATGCCGCCGACAGAGCGGTGACCCTTGATGTTGATAAGTCCTGCCTTCTTAGCCTCTGCAACGAACTTAGCGTCGAGTTCTTCGTTGCCGGTAACAAAGGGTACGTTCATAAGCGAACGGTCCTTGCCCGAAACGGTA
>JAZSPX010000165.1:0-15372 GCA_045537675.1 Candidatus Faeciplasma sp.
ACGACGGCAAGGCTTTGCAGGCAGGCACCTCTCACTATTTCGGTGACGGCTTTGCAAAAGCATTCGATATTACTTATACCGACAAGAACAACACCATTCAGGTTCCTCACCAGACCTCTTGGGGCGTTACAACCCGTCTTATCGGCGCAATCATCATGACCCACGGCGACGACAACGGTTTGGTTCTGCCGCCTGCAGTGGCACCCATTCAGGTTGTTATCGTTCCTGTTGCACAGCACAAAGAAGGCGTTTTGGAAAAAGCAAACGAGCTTTATAACACCCTTAAGGCAGCAGGAATTCGAGTTAAGCTTGATGACTCGGACAACTCGCCCGGATGGAAGTATTCTGAATATGAAATGCGCGGCGTGCCGTTAAGAATTGAAATCGGCCCCAGAGATATTGAAGAAAACCACTGCGTAGCAGTTTCCCGTCACAACCGCGAAAAGGTGTTCCTCTCGCTTGACGGCATTGCTGAAAGCGTTAAGGAGCGTTTGCAGGCTGTTCACGACGGAATGTATGCAAAGGCTTTGGCAAACCGCGAGGAAAAGACTTACTCCTGCACCTCGATGGAGGAGATCAAGGAAATGCTTGCAACCAAGGGCGACGGCTTTGTTAAGGCAATGTGGTGCGGCGACGAAGAATGCGAAGACAAGGTTAAGGCAGAAACAGGCGTCGGCTCGAGATGTATTCCGTTGGATCACGAGGATATTGACGACAAGTGCGTTTGCTGCGGCAAGCCCGCCAAGCACATGGTTGTTTGGGGCAAGGCTTATTAATCCCGTAAAAACAATAAAATCCCACTCTTTTCGGGTGGGATTTTTTATTTTCACAAAACTTTGCGTTTGCCTATTGACTTTTGCGCTTTAAAGCTTTATACTGTAAATGCGCTTCGGGAGGCTTCCCGAAATATTACATAATTGGAGGATAATTATGTTTGTAAAAATTGCTATGCTGCTTGTCTTTTTCGCAATTATGATTGCTATTGCCGCCATGACCGCAAAGCATTCGAAAGACGTTGGCGGCTTTGTTTTGGGCGGACGTAACATCGGCCCGTGGCTTTCGGCGTTTGCCTATGGCACCTCTTACTTCTCGGCTGTTATCTTTGTGGGCTATGCAGGCCAGTTCGGCTGGAAGTTCGGCGTAGCTTCAACATGGGTGGGCATCGGCAACTGCTTGATCGGCTCGCTTTTGGCGTGGGTCATTCTGGGCAGAAGAACAAGACTTATGACCAACCACTTAAACTCGGCAACCATGCCCGATTATTTTGAAAAGCGCTTCGATTCCCGAGTTATGCGCTTGATCGCCGCCGCACTCATTTTCATTTTCCTCATTCCCTATACCGCCTCGCTTTATAAAGGCTTAAGCCAGCTTTTTGCAATGGCTTTCAACATCGACTACTCTGTGTGCATTATCGTAATGGCTATCATCACCGCAATTTACGTCATTGCGGGAGGTTACATGGCGACCGTGGTAAGCGACTTTATTCAGGGCATAATAATGCTGTTCGGCATTGTTGCCGTTATTGGCGCTGTTCTTAAAATCAACGGCGGCTTCACCGGCTCGCTTGCCGCCCTTGCCGAGGTCAGCGACCCCGCAACCTCGACCCAGCCGGGTGTGTTTGCTTCCTTCTTCGGCCCCGACCCTGTAAACCTTTTGGGCGTTGTAATTTTAACCTCGTTAGGCACGTGGGGCTTGCCGCAGATGGTTCAGAAGTTCTATGCCATCAAATCTGAAAAGAGCGTTTACACAGGCACCATCATCTCGACGATTTTTGCCGCGGTTGTTGCAGGCGGCTGCTACTTCCTTGGCGGCTTCGGCAGACTTTTCTCGACCCCCGAGCTTGTTGCACAAAACGGCTTCGACTCCATCGTACCCGAAATGCTTTCTAACCTAAGCGACGTTATGCTTGGTCTTATCATCGTTTTGGTTCTTGCCGCTTCAATGTCAACTCTTTCGTCGCTTGTTTTAACCTCAAGTTCAAGCTTGACACTTGACTTTATTGCGCCGTTAAGCAAAAAGCAGCTGACCGACAAGACAAAGGTATTCATCATGCGAGTGTTGCTTGCTGTGTTCATCATCATCTCGGTAGTAATTGCAATAATTCAATATAAGACAAACGCAACCTTCATTGCTCAGATGATGGGACTTTCGTGGGGTGCGTTGGCAGGCGCATTCTTGGCACCGCTTCTTTACGGATTGTATTGGAAGAAGACCACAAAGGCCGCCTGCATGGTCTGCTTTGTAACAGGCCCCGTAATCATGATTTTAAACACCTTCGTGCCCGCAATCTTCCCTGAAATTTTAAGAAGCCCCATCAACTGCGGCGCATTTACCATGATTTTGGGACTTATAATCGTACCCGTTGTCAGCCTTGTTACCAAAAAGCCCGACGGCGAAAAGGTTTCGCAAATCTTTAAATGCTACGACGAAAAGGTTACCGTCAACGCATCTCAGGCACTTGGCAGCAGTAAAGAATAACAAAATACATAAAACGGTACCCAAGCTTTGGGTGCCGTTTTTACATATTTCAAAATTTTCGTGAAATTTCGGCAATTACCTCTTGACAAATATGACTAAGTGTATTATAATATCTGCTGTAAAGTTATAAAGCTTTACAATTAAAACAACATTTAGTGTTTGAAACGAAAGGAAACGGGTGATATTGTGGCTAAGGATCTGAAATTTGCAGCGCTTTTAGATATTTACGGCGGTATGCTTACCGACAAGCAGAGGGAAGTTTTAGACCTTTATTACAACGAAGACCTCTCCCTTTCTGAAATTGCAGCCAACGAAGAGATCTCCCGCCAGGGTGTAAGAGACTCTATCAAGAGGGGCGAGGAAGCGATACTCGAGCTTGACGAAAAAATCGGTGTTACCGCCCTTTTGGCAAAGTATGACGCTTTGCTTGAAAGCGTTAAGGCCCAGTGCGACGGAATTATTGCCGACTGCAAATCATATACGACAACGAAGAGCGTTATTGAAAAGCTCGAAAAGATAAAGAGTGAAATCGACTCCACTCACCGCTGAAAGGAATTTGTTTAATGGCGTTTGAGGGATTAAGTGAAAAGCTGGGCTTGGTTTTTAAAAAGCTCAAATCTCACGGCAGACTTACCGAGGCTGACGTTAAAGCCTCGATGAAAGAAGTGCGCATGGCACTGTTAGAGGCTGACGTCAGCTATAAAGTAGTTAAAGACTTTGTTGCCAAGGTAACAGAGCGCTGCGTCGGTTCTGACGTGTTGGAGAGCCTTACCCCTGCACAGCAGGTTATTAAGATAGTAAACGAAGAATTGATTGCCTTAATGGGCGAATCGAATGCAAAAATAAACTTCCCCAACAAGCCGCCCTGTGTTATCATGATGTGCGGCTTACAGGGTAGCGGTAAGACAACACACGCCGCCAAGCTTGCAAAATATTTCAAGGCACAGGATAAAAGACCTTTGTTGGTAGGCTGTGACATCTACCGCCCTGCCGCTATCGACCAGCTTAAGGTCGTCGGTGAACGCGCAGGCGTACCTGTTTTTGAACTGGGTCAGATCGACCCCCGTGAAATCGCCCGTAAGGCTTTGGCACACGCCAAGGATCACGGTAACGATATAGTTATTCTTGATACTGCAGGCCGACTTCATATTGATGAAGAGCTTATGCAGGAGTTAAAGGATATTCAGGGAATTGCAAACCCGAACGAGATAATTCTGGTTGTTGACGCCATGACCGGTCAGGACGCTGTTAACGTTGCCAAGAGCTTTGATGAAGCGCTTAACATCGACTCGGTAATTTTAACAAAGCTCGACTCGGACACCAGGGGCGGTGCGGCACTTTCCGTTTTGGCTGTAACAGGTAAGCCTATCAAATTTGTGGGCATGGGCGAAAAGCTCGACGAGTTCGAGGTGTTCCACCCTCAGCGCATGGCTTCAAGAATTTTGGGCATGGGCGATATGCTCACCCTTATCGAGAAGGCATCGACCACCATTGACGAGGCAGAAGCCGAAAAAATGGCAAAGAAGCTTGAATCGGGCGGCTTTGACCTTAACGATTTGCTCGACCAGATGCGTCAGATAAGAAAAATGGGCTCTATCCGCTCGCTTATCTCAATGCTTCCGGGTGCGGGACAGATTGATGAAAACGCAATCGACGAGAAGCAGGTGCCCAGAACAGAGGCTATTATTCTTTCGATGACACCGGCAGAGCGTGCAAAACCCTCGCTTATAAACCCTGCAAGAAAGAGAAGAATCGCTGCAGGCTCGGGCACAAGGGTTGAAGACGTTAACCGCCTTTTGAAGCAGTATGAACAGATGCAGAAGATGATGAAGCAAATGGGCATTACAGGCTCGGGCAGAAACGGCAAGGGCAAGCGAAAGAGAATGCCTGCATTCTCGAAGGACTTTATGAAAGGCCTTGAAAACTTTAAGTAATTAACCAAAAAGCTAAATGCCAAATGGTTAATATATAATTTACAATCATTTAAAATTCGGAGGTGAATTTAACATGGCAGTAAAGATCAGACTCAGAAGAATCGGTGCTAAGAAGGCTCCTTTCTACAGAATCGTTGTTGCTGATTCGAGATACCCCAGAGACGGTCGTTTCATCGAAGAAATCGGTTACTATGATCCTACCACCGAGCCCACCACCCTTAAGGTAGACGCTGAAAAGGTTCAGAAGTGGGTTTCCACCGGTGCACAGCCTACCGATACCGTTAAGGCAATCTTCAAGAAGAACGGCGTTCTTTAATCTTTAATGATTTAAGTCAGCAAGGCGACCACTACTTCCCCTAACAAGCCTTGCTGATTAACTTGAAGATAAGCAGGATGGGGTAATTTTTAAGGAGAAAACAAGCTATGACAGAGCTTTTGAAAACAATCGTATCCGGCCTTGTCGAGGATAAAGACGCTATTGAAGTTGTCAAGGATGAACCCAACGACGAAGGCGTTGTTGTATATCATCTTCACGTTGCAGCCGACGATATGGGCAGAGTTATCGGCAAGCAGGGCAGAATTGCAAAGGCAATCAGAACCGTTATGCGTGCCGCAGCTACCAAGGCTAACGAGAAGATCATGGTTGAAATCGACTGATTTTGACCGCACAGCAGCTCAAGAAAATTGGGCTGTTTTTTATTAGTCAAGAAGAATTTGGCTGCTTTTGTGCGTTTTCGGGCGAAGCCCTGCCCACCCCCGTGGGGGGTGGGCTACCCAAGCGCCGCTTTGCGGCGCTTGGGCACGGCGCACGAAGTGCGCCGTGGGGCTTCGCCCCACGCAGGCAGCCTGACATATATTGAATAAAAGGAAAAACGCTATGGTAAAATATCTTGAAATCGGACAGATCGTTTCGACCCACGGCATTAAGGGCGAGGTAAGGGTTCAGCCCTGGTGCGACAGCCCCGAGTATTTCTGCAAGTTCAAAACACTCTATAATAAAGACGGCACAAAGATATATAAAATGAAGCTTAGCCGCCCTCACGGAAATATGGTAATTGCCAAAATCGACGGGGTTGACACCGTTGAGGCCGCACAGGCTTTAAGAAACCGCATATTATATATGGACAGAGCGGACGCAAAGCTGCCCGAAGGGTCTTTCTTTGTTGCCGATCTGATCGGACTTGAGGTTTTTGACGAACAGGGCAAGTGCTATGGCAGATTAAACGACGTTTTAAAGACAGGCGCCAACGACGTTTATGAAATTAAAGACGGCGAAAAGTCATATTATATCCCTGCTATACCCTCTGTAATACTTGAAACCGACATCGAGGGCGGGAAAATGGTAATTTGGCCGATGGAGGGACTTTTTGAATGAGAATTGACATTGCAACCCTCTTTCCCGATGTGTGCGAGACTTACCTTAGCCAAAGCATTGTCGGCAGAGCAAGAGCCAAGGGAGCGTTCGAGCTTCATTGCCACCAGATAAGAGACTGGGCATTTGACAAGCACCACCGAGTTGACGACACCCCCTACAGCGAGCGTCAGGGCATGCTTTTAATGGCAGAACCGATTTACCGCTGCTTTTTAGACGTTAAAGGCGAGCGCAAGCCTCACGTCATCTACATGTCGCCCAAGGGCAAAACCCTCACACAAAAAAGATGCGTTGAACTTTCGAAAATGGAGGATATTTTCATTCTCTGTGGGCATTATGAGGGTGTTGACCAGCGAGTTTTAGATAAAATTGTCGACGAGGAAATATCCATCGGTGACTATGTTTTAACAGGCGGTGAACTTCCCGCAATGGTTTTGGTCGATTCTGTTGTAAGAATGCTTGAAGGCACTCTTTCTCAGCCCGACTGTTACGAGGATGAGAGCCACTTCAACGGCCTGCTTGAATACCCTCAGTATACAAGGCCCGAGGTGTGGGAGGGTGAGCGCGTGCCCGAGATACTTTTGTCCGGTCACCACGCAAACATAATGAAATGGCGCCGTGAAAAGTCTTTGGAAGAAACCTATTTAAAGCGGCCCGAGCTTTTGGAGAGCGCCGAGCTTAACGACGTTGACCGTGCAATTTTGTCGCAAATAACGGCCCGATATGAAGAAAACCCCAAGTATTTTGACGAGGAATAGCCGTCTTGTTTGTTTACATTGCATTTAAATGCTAAAAACTATTAGGAAATTTGCACAATTAAGTTTGCTCCGCTTTAGTCATTAATAAGCATAAAGCAGAAATTTCACCAAAAACCCGATTTTAGGCATAATTGTTTGTTGACTAAGACAAATTTAGTTTGTATACTTAAGACAGTTAAGCTGGCAAATATGCCTATTGTTTGATTTTGAAATGGAGAGAATAAAATGTTCGTAAAAGATGTAGTAGTTAAGAATCAGGTTGGTTTACACGCTCGTCCCGCTACCTTCTTCATCCAGAAGGCTAACGAATTCAAGTCCAGCATTTGGGTTGAAAAGGAAGAAAGAAGAGTAAACGGTAAGAGCCTTTTGGGCGTTTTGTCCTTGGGCATCATCGGCGGCACCAACATCAGAATTATTGCTGACGGCGCTGACGAAGTTGCTGCAGTAAGCGACCTTGTAACCCTTATCGAGAGCGAATTTGTTGAAGAATAATCTTTGACACACATTTTTGAATTGCTTATAAACGGCTGATGAGTGGCTCATCGGCCGTTTATTTTTTATTAATCTTCCAAAAAACTGGGCATTTTGTGGCGTTTTTTCGCTACGTTGGTAATTCTGTATAAAAAATGTTATGTTTTTTTGTTATCTTAACAATTTATTAACACATTTGCCGAAAAAATATGTTACAATTTGTTATAATTGATGAATATGTAGGGACGCTTGTCCCAAGTGTTCAGCAAAACGAACATAAACACTAAAAATACACTGTAATGTAGGGAGAAAAACAAATGTCTAACAGATTGTTCCAGGGAATCGTTCATCAGATGGTTGACACAATTGGCTGTGAAATCGGCGTTATCGACGAAACCTCGACCATTGTGGCATGCTCTAACCAGTCAAAGCTTGGCACCGTGAACGAATACGTTTCGCTTGATATGAATGACCCGCTCGACTTCTTCATCCGCGACGGTTATACATATAAGCCCTTCGGCTCTGCAAAGGGCAAGACCGAGTATGCCGTTTTTGTTGAAGGAACCGACGAGTCGGCTTACAGATATGCTACAATGCTTTCCATCACACTTTCAAGCTTGCAGCAGTTCTATGATGAAAAATACGACAGAAACAACTTTATCAAAAATGTCGTTTTAGATAACGTTCTCCCCGGCGACATTCAGATAAAAGCACGCGAGCTCCACTTCAATCAGGACGTTAGCCGTGTTGTATTCTTAATCAGAATCCTTTCTTCTAACGAGGTTTCTGCTTTCGACGTTATTCAGAACCTCTTCCCCGACAAGAACAAGGACTTTGTATTCAACATTACAGAATCGGATGTTATTTTAATAAAGGAAGTTCGCCACGGAATTGAGCTTGTTGACCTCGAAAAGCTTGCATTCTCCATTTCCGACACCCTTTCGGGCGAATTCTATACCAAGGTAAACATCGGCATCGGCACCGTTGTCGATACCGTTAGAAACCTTGCAGTTTCGTTTAAAGAGGCTCAGATCGCTTTGGAAGTCGGCAAGGTATTCGACACCGACAAGACTATCATTTCTTATGAAAATCTGGGCATTGCAAGACTTATTTACCACTTGCCCACCACTCTTTGCGAAACCTTCTTAAGAGAAGTTTTCAAAAAGGGCTCCATCGAATCTCTGGATCAGGAAACACTCTTTACCATTCAGAAGTTCTTTGAAAACAACTTAAACGTTTCCGAAACATCGAGAAAGCTCTTTGTTCACAGAAACACCCTTGTCTACCGCCTCGAGAAAATCAAGAAGCTTACCGGCCTTGACCTAAGAGAGTTTGACCACGCTATCATCTTCAAAATTGCTCTCATGGTAAAGAAATATCTTTCCTCTAACCCTGTTAAGTTCTGATTGCTCTGAAGTAACACCGACACTAAAGAAATTAAGACCAAACACTGTAAAAGAGCAAAATGATAAAAGCGTTTTGCTCTTTTTTGTCCATCAAAGCACATAAACCACAATTTGTAACAACCTTTTTTATCACCGAAAACGGAGGACGAAATGGTCGAATTACGCAACGTTTCCTATACATATCCAAACGGTCAGAAAGCACTTGACCACGTTAACCTTAAAATTAACGACGGCGAATTTGCCTTTGTTGTGGGCAATTCGGGCGCCGGCAAATCAACCCTTATAAAGCTTTTGCTTAAAGAGCTTACCGCGACCGAGGGCGAGGTTTTTGTCAACGGCTATAACCTTAACAAAATCAAAAAGCGCAAGGTCCCTCATTTAAGAAGAACCATCGGTGTGGTTTTCCAGGATTTCAGACTTATCCCCAACCTCACCGTTTATGATAATATTGCTTTTGCTCTGCGCGTTATCGACGCTCCGCAGAAATACATCCGCACCCGTGTGCCCTATGTTATCAGTCTCGTAGGCCTCACCAGCAAGGCAAAGTCCTATCCCAGCGACCTTTCGGGTGGCGAGCAGCAGCGTGTTGCCTTGGCACGCGCCTTGGTCAACGACCCGCAGTTAATTATTGCGGACGAGCCTACCGGCAACGTTGACCCCGCAAGAAGCTATGAGATCGTTGACCTTTTAAAGGCGATTAATGCATGCGGCACAACTGTTTTAATGGTTACCCACCAGCACGAGCTTATAAGATATTTCGGCGGCCGAATTATCAACATAAACACAGGCTCGGTTGTCTTCGACGAAGTTATAGGAGGCGCAGATGAGATTCAACAGCTTTAAATACCTTGTCAATCAGGGCTTTAAAAGCCTTTGGTTCAACAGGGTAAACGCATTCGCCTCGCTTTGTATTGTAACCGTTTCGCTGGTTATGGTGGGCATTTCGGTGCTTTTAAGCTTTAACATCACCAAAATGATAGGCTCTATCGAGTCGAGGAACGAGGTTATTGTAATGATAACCGACGGCACACCCGACAATAACGTTACCCTTTTGGGCCAGCAGCTTAAAGAAAACGAAAATATATTCGAGGTTAATTTCTATTCTAAAGAGGATGCATGGCTTGACATGCAGACCGAAATGACCGACGAGGAGAAATCCCTCTTCCAGTTTATTGACGAAAACCCCCTGCCCGATGCTTACAGGGTCAGGGTAACCGACATTTCGAAGCTTGACAAGACTGTTGCCGAAATTTCGGCGCTTAATTCAGTCGACCTTGTTAAAGCCCCCAACGACTTTGCAAGCGTATTGACCTCGATAAGAAATATAAGCGCACTGCTGTTCTCGGCAGTTACGTTGGCACTCATTATCGTTTGCTTTGTAATCATTTCAAACACCACACGCACCAGCGTTTATGCACGCCGCAAGGAAATCAACATCATGAGATACGTCGGTGCAACCAAAGCGTTTGTCGAGATCCCCTTCTTTGTCGAGGGGTTGGTTATCGGCATTCTGTCCGCAGCCATTGCTTTTGGCTTCACATGGTTCGCATATACCGAGGTTTATGCTATGCTCTCCGCCGATTTCCAGACATGGAGCATCTTCGGCATTTCGGGCATAATCGCATGGAACGATATTGCTCTTTACACAGGCATTGCATATCTCATTTGCGGAACTGTATTAAGCGCAATCGGCTCGGTCTGGGCAACAAGAAAGCATTTGAACGTTTAGTTTAGTTTTTAAAGAAAGGATACCGCTTTGGAACTTCGCACATTTTTTAAAAAAGCAGTTACGGTGCTTGTGGCTTTGGCCATTGCCTTAACTTTAATAACTCTGCCCGGCGGTATCACCACCGTGACCGAGGCTGACAAGCAAGCCGACCTTGAAGCCGAGCTTAAAGAGCTTCAGGAAAAGCAGGACGAGCTTGATGACCTTATTTATGAAACACGAAAGGATATCTCGAAGGAGAAGGAAAATCAGGAGTATATCGAATCTCAGATAGAAACCACCGAAGAGTATATCCGCACGCTTGACGAGCTTATTGAAGGCTATGAAGGCGATATTGACACCCTTAACGGCATTATTTTAGAGCGTGAGGGCGAAATTGCCGACACCAAGCTTTTAATTGCCGACCAGAAGGCAGAGATCGACGAGAACATCGAGCTTTATAAAAAGCGCCTTCGTGCGCTCTACCTTTCGGGCAACGATTCGGTTGCCTCTATCATCTTAGGCTCTACCGACTTCTTTGACATGTTAATGAAGATTGAGCTTGTGACCCGTGTTGCAAGATATAATAACTCGTTAATTGAAGATCTGGTTGCCATGAAGGAAACCTATGAGGCTACACAGT
This sequence comes from Candidatus Faeciplasma sp., assembly GCA_045537675.1. GTDB lineage: Bacteria > Bacillota > Clostridia > Oscillospirales > Ruminococcaceae > Faeciplasma. Next base: position 10,768 of record JAZSPX010000165.1, read on the forward strand.
TAGACCTTGAAAACAAGGTTATCGACCTTGAAAACAACAAAAAAGACGTTAACGCAAAAATTGACGACGTTGAGCTTTTGAAGGCAGACTGGAACGCCCAGCTTGAAAATTTAGAGGCTTTATATCAGGAATCGAGGACCACTATCAAGGAGCTTCAGGACGAAAAGGAAGCTTACGAAGAAAACAAGGAAGAGATTGAAAAAGAAGCCGAAAAGCTTGAAAAGGAAATCCAGAATATAATCCGTGAAAAGGCACGAAAGGAATATATGGGCGACCTTGAAAAGGGCACCTTCCTTTGGCCCTGCCCGGGATTCTATTATATATCCTCGGGATACGGCTCCCGCTGGGGCAAGCTTCACAAGGGCATTGACATTGCAGGCTCGGGCATTAAAGGGCAGGAGATAACTGCCGCTAACTCGGGCACGGTAATCAGCGTTATAAACGACTGCAAGCATAACTATGGTAAAAAGAAGTCGTGCGGCTGCGGCAGCGGCTATGGCAGATATGTAATAGTCGACCACGGCGGCGGATATACAACGCTTTATGCCCACGCAACCGACATTATTGTTAAAGAGGGGCAGAACGTTAAAACCGGCGACGTTCTGGGCTATGTAGGCTCGACGGGATATTCGACAGGCTGGCACCTTCACTTTGAAATAAGAATTGACGGCACCGCCAAGGACCCCGAGGACGAGAAGAAATTCAACCTTATTAAAAAATAACGCAGAAGGAGACTTAGGCTTTGAACAAGAAGATATCTTTGGGGCTGTGCATTGCCTTAATGGCGATTGCAAGTGCTATTACCTTCATAATTTCAACAAGCTACTCCACCAGCCTTTACGACGAGCTTATTTCCGACGTTCAGAAGCGCTCGGAGATGTATCAGAAGCTTGAGCAGATAGACACCTATGTAAGAACATATTACGACGGAACTATCGACGAGGACCTTTTGATTGAAGCCTTGGCAGAGGGTTATGTAAGCGTTATTGAAGACGCCGATGCCGATTATTACAACAAGGCAGAATATGAAATTTATAAAGAGCATTTAAACGGCACCCACCTTGGAATCGGTGTTTATACCGAGGAAATCGGCGGTTACCCCTGCATCACTCAGGTGCTTAACGACAGCCCCGCCTCGCTTGCAGGCATGGCCGTGGGCGAAAGCATTGTTGCAATAAACGGCGAAGCAGTTCTTACGATGGGCTATGACAAAGCAGTCTCGACGTTAAGAAGCGAAGCAGGCACACCGTTAACCGTCACCCTGCGTGCAGGCGGCGTTGACAGAACGGTGAACGTCACCACCCTGCAGATGACCATGGCAACCGTTAAAGCCAACACCTTCGGCAATTACGGATATATTAAAATATATCAGTTCAACGACAAGACCTATCAGCAGTTTGTTGCGGCCTATTCAATGCTTACGACAAACGGCGTAAAGGGAATGATCATAGACCTTAGAAACAACGAAGGCATCTCGTTTGATGCGGCAACAAACCTTCTGGCGGCAGTTTTGCCCAAAGATTCTGTTGTTGCGGTAACAATTTCGCCAAACGGCGATGAAACCATTTTCGACAGAGCATCGGGCGAGCGTGCGCCGACTGTGCCTGTCTGTGTTTTAACAAATGCAAAAACCGCCGGCCCTGCCGAGCTTTTTGCCGCAGCCCTTAAAGACGATCTGGGTGCATCGATCGTTGGCACAACCACCAAGGGCTCGGGCAGCCTGCTCGAGACTTATGCCCTTTCGGACGGCACAGCCATTGTGTTGCCGATTGCCGAGCTTAAGGCATCAAGCACGATAATTACAGGCGGTGTTAAGCCCGACTTTGAAGTTTTGATGGAAACCGACAGCGACGACTTTTTGGCAACGCTTGACGACACAACGGACAGCTGCATTAAAAAGGCGGTAGAAATTCTGACCTCGAAAACCAATTAAAAACCAAAGCACCGAAGGGTAATTTCGGTGCTTTTTTATTAAGATTGATTAAAACTAATGTTGGGTTAGTGTAGAATACATCATTGACGGGCGGCTGCGTAATGAATTAAAATAATACTATACACAACCGGAAAGGAAGCTATATTATGTTAAGAAAAATTTTAATCTTTACTTTGATAGGAGTGATGGTAATGAGTCTTGGCGGTTGCGCAAAAAAAGTCACAGTAGTTGATGAGATCCCTGCAGAGCATCTTAAGCTTGCCGAGGAAGAGGATCAGGGTACCGTTACACTTATCACCTACCCCTCGAAGGACTATTTCGGCGATATGTCCGATATTACCAAGCAGGCTTACATTTATTTGCCCCCGAACTATGACGAAAACAAGAAGTATGACGTTGTTTACCTTTTGCACGGCATTGGCGGCGACATTTGGGAATGGGGCATGACAGGCAAAAATTCGGACGTTAAGAAGATTATGGACAACCTGATTGCAGAGGGCACTATCGACCCCTTCATCGTTGTTACCCCCAACGGCAGAGCAACCAAAAACTGCGGACCCGACGGCGACATGAACTCGTTCTATGTATTTGGTAAGGAGCTCAGATACAGCCTTATCCCTTACATCGATGCTAACTATGCTACATATGCTGAAGGCGCAGGAACAGACGAATATGACATTACCGCAGCCCGTGACCACAGAGCTTTGGGCGGACTTTCAATGGGCAGTATGCAGACAATTAACATTGGCATGTGCGAATGCTTGGATATGTTCAGCTACTATGGTGCATTCTCCTCTTGCCCCACAACAAACAACGCCGACACCATTGCCAAGGCACTCGAAAAGTTCCCCGATTACGACATCAAGTACTTCTATAATCTGTGCGGAACAGAGGACGGCATTGCGATCTCTCACCACTCGGCAGCTGTTGAAGGCCTTTGCGATAAGACCGACAAGCTTAAGGACGGCAAGAACTTCATGTGGCACACACGCTCGGGCGGCCACGACTTTAACATCTGGCGCTTAGGCTTCTACAACTTCTCGCAGATAGTTTTCACAAAATAACAACAAAAAATTAAGTGCAGTAGGTTTTAAACTTACTGCACTTTTTGTTTTTATAAGAGAGGTTTTTAGTCCTCGGCTCCGACTATGCCGTCGTCTCCGTCGGGGTCTATGCCAAGGTTAGCAAAGAACTCGTCAAGGTCGGTAATTTCTTCCCAACCGTCTTCGCTCACAACCTTGTCGTCTTCGTCGTCATCGTCCTCGTCCTCAATCTCGATTTCAAGCTCTTCGTCTTCCTCAGCATCTGTGGTAGTCGTGGTTTGCTCTTCCTTTTCAGGCTCGGGGGTGGTGGTTACTTCTTCCTCGGGGTCGGGAGTGGTCGTAGCTTCAGTGGTTGTAGCTTCGGTAGTGGTAGTGGTCGCCTCGGTAGTGGCCTCGGTCGTAGTAGTCTCCGGCTCAGCGATATCCTCGGCAGGGGTCGTGGTGGTAGCAGTCTCAGCGTCAGCTTCGGTGGTTGTGGTGGTTGCTTCCTCGTTATTTTCGGGTGCGTCGGTAACAACGGGGGTGTCGTTGTCCTTAGGGACGTCGGGGGCGTCCTCCCCTCCGCCGCAAGCGGCAAAGCTAACCAAAACTGCCATAGACATTAAAATTAACAAAAGTTTTTTCATATGTATAAACCCTTTCCGTATAATCATTGTGCATTTTTACGATTTGTAATTTAAAATGCAGGTTTTTAGCGAGATAACTCGCAAGATTATTGATATTGTACTATATTTTTTAAAGTAATGCAATAGAGATTTTTTGGGGCAGACCTGTGCGGCTCGCCGTTTATTAATAAAACAAAAATCCTCCCTGCAATATTGCAAAGAGGACTTTGAAAACTTTTGCTAAAAATTAAGCGTTCAAAAGCTTAGCAAGCTGAGACTTCTTTCTTGCTGCAGCGTTTGCATGAAGGATACCCTTAGCGCATGCCTGGTCAACCTTCTTGATTGCGTTTGCAACTGCTTCTGCCTTGTTAGCCTCGTCAGCAGCATATGCCTTCTTGATTGCTGTCTTGAGAGCACTCTTAACCATCTTGTTCTTAAGAGCCTTGGTCTGGTTAACTAAAACTCTCTTCTTAGCGGACTTTACGTTTGCCATTAAGACACCTCCTTAGTCATTCGTCATGCCGAGTAACCCGACACTCATAAAATTCACTTATTTGGATAAGCTAGTTGCACGACTGAGAGAAAGTGCAATAAGGTTAATGACTCCTTACTTATTCAACAAGTATCAACAGATAATATATCATCATTTTAAGAAAAAATCAATACCTTTTTTGAAAAAATATTCGAAAACACTAAGTTTTTTCGAGGTTTTTAATCACTACACATGTTGGAGGTTTACAATATGTCACTTCGTACCGACCTGGCGCTTGAAAGCGCACAAACCATCAGCAAGAAAAAAGATTTACCCGAGGGGATTGAATGCCACGTTTCACGGCTTTCGGGATTCGAGGTCACCGAGGTCGCCATCACCTCGGCCGACGCGGCCAAAAAAATCGGCAAGCCCTGCGGCAGATATGTAACCCTTGAACCCAAGCACCGCCTTGATTATCCCGAGGAGATTACCGACAAGCAGGCAAAGGCTTTGTCGAAAGCCATTAAAGCCCTTATCGGCGAGGATAACAAA
>JAZSPX010000044.1:0-3847 GCA_045537675.1 Candidatus Faeciplasma sp.
CCCCTCCGCCCTCACAGGCGGAGTTTTCTTTTCCCTCGCTTCTATTTTCTCCCACACCCTAATATACATTAGTAAAAAGCGTATGGGAGTGAGCACATGACTAAGATGCCCGGGGACTGCGAACGCCCTGTAATTTTGGGCGAATACATAATCACGCACAAAGCAACGGTAAGACAAACAGCAAGGCAGTTCGGAATCAGCAAATCGACGGTTCACAAGGACGTCAGCGAGAGACTTAAACACGTTAAGCCGTCGCTTTATAAAGAGGTAAAAGTCATTTTAGATATCAACAAGCAGGAACGCCACATCAGGGGAGGGCAGGCAACCAAGCAAAAATATTTACAGCTTTCCACCTCTAAAAACTAACCGCACAAAAAACCGCCCTACCGTTTTTCGGCAGGGCGGTTTCACTTTTTCTTTTTTCGTCACGAGGCTAAATTACTCAGCAACAACCTCGTCCACAGCGTCAGCAACAGCTTCTGCAACGTCTTCAACAGCTTCGTTAACTTCTTCAGCAACGTCTTCAATTGCTTCAGTTACAGCTTCACAGCAGCATTCACATTCGCAAGCTTCGTCGCACTCACATTCATCGCCGCATTCACAGCAGTCGCATTCGTCTTCGAACATTTCTTCAAATTCAAATTCGTCAACGCCATACTTTCTTTCGTCAAGCTTTTCGCTAACAAAGTCAGCAGCCTTGCTCAAAAGCTCACTTGCCTTGTCTGCAACAACAACAAATCCGCCCATAACGCCGTCAACAACACTGTTAAGTACATCCATTGCAGTGGGTCTGGTTTCGTCATCTTCCAAGCAGAATTCGCAGTCTTCGCAATCTTCTTCGTCACAGTTTTCGCAGTCGCAGCAGTCAACGCAATCACATTCGCAATCGCAATCTTCGCAGTTGCAATCGTCGCAATCACATTCAAAGTCACACTCGAAATCAGGCTCTTCCTTCTTCTTCGAAAGAGCTAAAACGATACCTGCAGTAGCTGCAGCAGCACCGATGCCTATGAGAACCTTAAGAAAATTATTCATCAAAAACAGCTCCTTTAAATTTTTTATTTAATTAATTATATCACAAAATACAACCAAATGCAAGAGTATTACATATTTCCTGTCAAATTCATTATAATCGAAATGGCAGAAATAGGTGCGGTCTCACACCTTAAAATTCTTGCGCCCAGCCAAACGGGGGATATACCTGCATCAGCACATCTGTCGGCTTCTTTTTCGTCAAATCCACCCTCCGAGCCAATTAAAACGCCGATTTTTCCGCCCTTCGGGTAGTCAAAACTGTTAAGAGGCTTGCCGCCCTTTTCATAGCAAATAAGCCCCAAGTCAAGATCTTTCATTCGGTTAATGCATTCATCAAGGGTTATTATATCCATAACCTCGGGTATGATACCTCGTCCCGATTGCTTTGCCGCTTCAAGCGCAATTCGTTCAAGTCGCTCACGCTTTTTAGCAAACTGCTTGCCGTCAGGGCGCGACACACACCTTGCCGTCATAACAGGCACAATTCTCACAGCGCCAAGCTCGGTCGCTTTCTGAACGATAAGCTCAAGCTTGTCAAGCTTCGGCACTGCCTGATAGAGCGTCAGCTCAATGTCAGGCTCAAGCGAGGGTGACTTGTCAATCACCTCAAGGTTAATAACCTCGTCGCTTATTTTCAAAATCCTGCACGAATAATCAACCTTATCATAGCAAACGGTAATCACATCGCCAAGTCTCATTCTTAAAGAACGCCCGATGTGCCTTGCATCATCGCCATATAAATTTATCGAATTTTCAAAAGGTGCCTCGCTTGCAAAGAATCTCGGCATAATTACCCTCCGTTTTGGTTATTTCTACTTATTAGATTATAATTTAGTGTTTCGGTTTTTGCAAGTATAATTTAACTTTTCGTTATGTTATCACACAGCTTTCACATTCGCCTTTTATAATAAGCTTGCAAACTAAAGTTAGACACAATCTTCGTATTCATATATTATCCCCCAAACTGCTCCTGCTCCCAAAGCGGGAGCTTTTCCCTTTATATACGCTTTTGTGTTGCAATAAATTATTTTTTGTGCTACAATTATCCTATATTATTTTTTGTTGGAGGTTATTTTATGGACCGCAGAGACAAAACCAATTATTATCTCGATATTGCAGACGCAGTTTCCGAAAGAGGCACCTGTATCAGACGCAGATACGGCGCAGTTATCGTTAACCGCGATCAGATTATTTCCACAGGCTATGTAGGAGCACCGAGAGGAAGAAAGAACTGTACCGACCTTGGCTACTGCATAAGAAACCAGCTCAACATTCCCCGCGGTGAAAGATACGAGCTTTGCCGCAGCGTTCACGCCGAAATGAACGCAATCATCAATGCTTCGCGTGACCAGATGATAGGTGCCACCCTCTACCTTTGCGGAAGAGAAGTTTCAACCGGCGAATACATAAAGAACTCCTCTTGCTGTGCATTGTGCAAACGTCTTATAATCAACTCGGGCATCGAAAGAGTTGTTATCCGCGATGACGAAAATAACTATCGCACCGTTCTTGTTATCGACTGGATAATGGACGACGAATCAATCGTCGGAACAAGAGGCTATTAATTCAATTTAAAGAAGGTTTAACGTGATAATTAAGCTTACAACACACTCGGCAGACGAAACCATTGCTTTGGGCAAACAAATCGGTGCCCGTCTTAATGGCGGCGATATAATCGCTTACCGTGGCGGTTTGGGTGCAGGTAAAACCACCATTACCCACGGCATAGCACAGGGCATGGGCTTAAAAGACGATGTCAGCTCTCCAACCTTTGCCCTCGTCAACGAGTACAGAGGGGTTACTAACCTCTACCACTTCGATATGTACCGCATAAACGGCGGATTAGACCTTGAAACCACAGGCTTTTACGATTATATGGATTCAGACAGTGTCCTTGCCATTGAATGGAGCGAGAATATAGCATCGGAGCTTCCCGATAACGTAATTACCGTGACGATTACAAGAATTGACGACAACACGCGCGAAATTGAAATTAACGGAGATGAACGATTTGACGATATTGGGAATTGATACCTCGGGTAAAACCGCTTCGTGCGCAATCCTGCGCGACGGCGTTATCCTGGGTCAGAACACGGTTTACACAAAGCTCACACATTCTCAGGTGATTCTGCCCTTTGTCAAGCGACTGTTAGAGGATACGAATTTGTCGCTTGACGATATCGACCTCATCGCCGTTGCCGACGGGCCGGGCTCATATACAGGCCTTCGAATCGGCATTTCTGCCGTTAAGGGCATGTGTATCGACGGCAAGAAGTGTCTGGGTGTCTCCACGCTCGAAGCTTTGGCAACTAACTGCATCGGCGCAAAAGCACGCATCTTCTCGCTTTTAAATGCAAGACCGGGTATCGTCTATTTCGGAGCCTACGACTCGGACGGCGAAACCCTGACCAACATTATTCCCGATGCCGTCGTGAACGCAGAAGCCGTGCTTGAAGCCGCAAACGGCTATGACGGTGACATAATTCTCGTCGGTGACTGTGTTGAAGCCATTAAAGAAAAATTCTTTGCCGAGGATGAAAGGGTGCGCCTTGCCCCCCCTCACGAAAGATTACAGCTTGCTTCAAGCGTTTGCTTAACAGCTCTTGCACATGCTGACGATGCCGTGAGCGACGACATACTTTCGGCAAGATATTTGCAAATAACCAAGGCAGAAAAAGATTTATTAGAGAAAGAGGAAAAATAAAATGATTGGAATTGGAAACGACCACGCAGGTACCGAGCTTAAGCTCGCAATAATCAAACACCTTGAAGAGCAGGGAATAGAATACATCGACTATGGTGTTGCCCCCGG
>JAZSPX010000206.1:0-2337 GCA_045537675.1 Candidatus Faeciplasma sp.
ACATGGCTACGATCCGACTTCTTCTGGCGTCTTGAAAGAATTTGGATAGCTCTGCCGATTTCACGGTCACGGCCGATGATGTTATCGAGCTTGCCGTCACGCGCTCTTCCCGTTAAGTGGGTGCAATAGGTGGTTAAGAACTTAAGCTCGTTCTGGTCTTTACCTTTTTTCTTGTCTTTTTTGCCCTTAGCGGATTTAGAGGAAGCGTCACCTTCGGAAGAAGATAAAGCATTTTCGGGGGCGTTATTCCCTTGCCCCATTTTGCCTAAGAGGTTGGTTAAAAAGCTGGGCATGGCACCTGTGCCGCCCATTTCAAACGAGTCGCCGTCAAGCTCGCCCATCATGCTTTCGGTCAAAGCTTCAAGGTCTTCCTCGCTTATGCCCATCTGCTTCATGTAATCGTCAACCTGGGAAATTCCAAGCTCGCGGGCGCAGACGAAGCAAAGCCCCTCGTTTTTCTTTTCGTTGCCGTTAAGCGTTGTGATAAACACGGCAGCGGGTCGTTTTTTGCATCTTGAACAAATCATAATTAACTCCAAAAAATAACGGTAAACTAAATGAGTGTGCTAATATCGAAATAATAGAAATATTTGAAAATGTAGGTTTGTGAAATGGTCTGATTGTTTATGAACATGAGCGAGCCTTCGGTTAAGTAAACCGCAAGCTTTACTGCAAGTGAAAGCGCATATATGAATATTATACCCTCGACCGCGCCAAGGATTGCACCGAAAAGTGAATTGACAGGGCCGATGAGAGGTATTTTATTGACAATTTTGAATGAATCGGAAACGGGTCTTATTATAAGCTGGAAAATGAAAACAAGAACGAGCCAAATGAGAATTTTAAGCAAGCCTTTAATTATGGGTGCTGCAATTCTTTCCTCGGTCACTCTGGCTGTCTCCTCGGCATTTCCGCCGATAAAGGTGGTTAAAACGTTTGAAACACCTTCGGTCGTGCCCTCTATCGAGACGAGCATTTCGTTCAGGGTTTCTTTAGAGACAACATCGCCCAGAAGCGAAGTGAGCATTTTTTCAATCATGGAATCCTCGACCTCGGTCCTTATCTCCTCGGTTTCGGAAACGGCACCGTTTTGCTTCATCTCTTGCGCAATGTTGCTGAAGAAATCACCGGCAGAAGACAAAATGCCGTTAAGCTCGTCGCCGGTCATTTCGATACCGTAGTCTCCTTCGGTAATGGCTTCAAGCGCAATGTCGGTGGGGTTGGTTTGCTGGGAGCTTTTTGAAAGCGCCTCGGTAATATGCTCTTTTATAAAGTTATCGTAAATAATGGGCGAGGCGATTTCGGCGCCAAGCCAGCTTACAACGATGGACAACGCAACGAGTACAACAAAAATTGCACTTCGCATAAATCCGCGGCGGCCGCCGACATATAGGAAAACGAGAAAGATGCCGATTATTAAAGCATCGTAAAACCAATAGAGCTGTGCTGCCATGGCAACCTCCTTATTCTTGAAATTTAATGGACAAAGTCGAGTCTTTGAACGTGGCGATAGCCCAAAAGATATACACTGTCGTTCAAAACAGCGAATGAACGGTACTTCTCGTCAAGCTCGGTGGTGGCAAGTGACTCGCCTTTACTGCTCACAGCATAAAGCTTCGAGTCGGTATTATAGTAAACTGTGTCGTCTGAAACGTGAATGTGGTTTACGCTGTCATCTGTTACGAGCTGTGTAACATCATCGGAAAAAGCGGTGGCAATTGATATATTCGTGCTGTTTACGCCCACATTTTCGAATACGAGGGCGCAGGTGCTGCCGCTTAAGCTGTAGGAAACAAGGTCGAAGTCGAATTCACGCTTTAAGGTAATCTCCCCATCGAGCGAGAAGCGATAAAGAGCATCGTCTGCCAAAAGCCAAAAACGGTCGTTGTCGCAATAGCCAAGTGCAAAGGTGAGTGACTTTACAGGCGAGGTTTTAAGTCTGACCTCGGTCGAGGAGAAATCGAGCATGGTGACAGAGGAATTGTAGTCGCCTTCCATGGCGTAGGTGCTTGAAACCAAGCAGCCCTTGCCCGATGAATTGAGCGCAACGGCGGTGATCATGTTGCCGTCTGCCCAATGGAAGATCTCGGAGCCGTTGCGGTCGTAGACAGTGAGGTATGAAGCGTACTTATCGGTTGAAGTGACGATGGCAACCGAGCCATCCTCGCCGACGGCGCCAAGAAGAATCTGGTCGGTGAGTTTTTTAGAGAACACCTGTTTTTTAGACGAGCAGACCATGAAGTTATAGCCGCCGAGGTCGTAGATGAGCGTTCTCTTTTCGGCAGAGGTGATGATTGGGTTTGAATAGCTTGCCTGCACCGAGAAGGAGATATCGCC
>JAZSPX010000008.1:0-3360 GCA_045537675.1 Candidatus Faeciplasma sp.
AAGCGCATTTTTCTTCGATCATGACGGTTATGCTGTGATTAGAGAAAATGATAAATGGACGGTAATTAACAAAAGCGGCGAAACTGTATTCGGCCCATTTGACTGGATAAACTTTGATTCGAAGCTGTGGACTTAAAAAGAAGAGCAGGCGTACGTGCCCGCTTTTTCGACAGCCCTCAACATTGACAACCCTCTTGAAAAATAGTATAATTTATTGCACGGCAAAACGAAAGGAGCGTGACCGGTTTGGCAGACGTGAAGAAAAACGCAAACAGAATAATCTCGGAAAACCGCCAGGCAAGGCACGACTATTTTGTTTTGGAGGCATTGGAAACAGGCATTGAGCTTGTGGGAACCGAGGTTAAGTCGATGCGTGTTAACGGTGCTAACCTTAAGGACAGCTGGTGCGAGATTTCAGATGGCGAGCTGTTTGTTAACGGCATGCACATTAGCCCTTATGAAAAAGGAAACATCTTTAACCGTGACTCTCGCCGTGTAAGGCGGCTTTTAGCGCACAAGTCTGAAATCAGACGGCTTTATGACAAGGTAAGGCAGGAAGGCCTAACGCTTATCCCTCTTAAGCTTTATTTTAAAGGGTCGAGGGTTAAGGTAGAGGTCGGGCTGTGCAAGGGCAAGAAGCTTTATGACAAGCGTGACGACATGGCAAAGCGCCAGTCTGCGCGAGACATTGAAAGGGCGCTGAAAGAGAGGAATCAGTAAATGATAGACTTAATGAAAAACAAAAAAACGATAATTTTGGTGGTTATCAGTTTGTTGTTCGCATTGGCGTTAGGCGTATTAATAGGCCGAGCTTCGGTTTCTTCACCAAACACTATGTTAGACGAAGAAGATAGTTCCAAAGAAAACATAGGCGACATTGAGATTGAAGCGGAGTATGTTGATGAATACGGCTACCCTTTGCCGGGCGAGGAAAACTACGAAAAGTGGTATAACACGAAGCTTGAAAAGGTTGTTGCTGCGCTTGACGAAGCTGACTTTATTTACGGCAAGATTTTGTCGGTTGAGAAAACCGCTGACGGTCAAACCAAAGTTGTCATTCGCGCAAGTGATGAATCAGACATCAACCACCACAAGAACTATTCATTCACAATAAGGGACAATACCTATCTGCGATATGGATTTTCCGATTTCAGCGCAGATGATTTGCTTGCAGGACAACGAGTGTTGGTTTCGTTTGCCTCCGCTTTTGAAGACACCCTTGAATATTCGGGCGGTGAACGAAGCGTAGCGGTATTCAGCTTGTATGTGTTGGATGGTAACGCCGAAAACCCCGACCCGCTCACACCCGAGGATTATAAGTATTACGACCTTGAGGGCGAAATTATCGTCGAGGAAGCCGAGATCGAGGTTGAGGTCGAGGTTGAAGAAATAACGGAGGAACAGACGATCTTTGATGACGGTGTTTTAGAATAAAGCAGAATTGATATATCAAGAAACAATTAATAATCAACGTGCTTCTTTTAACCCTCTTTAAGAGAAAAAGAAGCACCTGAAATGGGGGCGTAAAGGTTTCGACGGGGATCTTGAGGACGAATAAGCGAGTAGAGGAAGGCGTCAATCTCTTTAAACGGCGCAACTTTAAATTTTAAACGACAACAATAGTTTAGAATTGGCTGCTGCTTAATAGCGGCCCGTCCTGCCGATGAGGACCACGGCATCGGTTAGGGCGTCGACGAGTGGTGAACGTTGTGCGCTGACGCCCGTAGGCGTGCAATGTATTACGGGATACCAAGCTTGCAAGTCTGCTTGTCGACGTGTGAGCGAGGGAATGTAAAAGATAAGCTACACTCGTAGAAAGTTTTTCTAAGGGGTTTTCGGACACGGGTTCGATTCCCGTCGCCTCCACCAAATGAAAAAGGACACCGCAAGGTGTCTTTTTTTATTTGGTAGTGTGTTCGTTAATTGGGCACGCAAGTTGCGACAGGCAAACTAGCGCATTTATCGGGCTATACGTCGCAACTTGTGCAGTTTTCCGAGTGTAACGAGGAATACTGCTGGGTTCATGATTCCCGTCGCCTCCACCATACGTGGGATACGAAAAAGATATATCCCGTTAAAAGCCCGAATTATCGGGCTTTTTTCATTGCCCAAATGTAAAACTAAAATGTTCGTTTCCGTAGATATATTTACTTTCTGACCAGAAACGAACCAGTGAAAGTAGCTCCTCTCCCCTATCGTCCGTTATTTAAAGTTACCACCTTCGCATACCTATACTTGCTCCACTTAAGTGCCTGGCCACACCTGTCGCAATAGTTCTGGTATTCTCTTTCCAACGAAACTCTGCATCTCGGGCACACTGCAAATGAATACTCTTGGTGAACAACCATTTCGCAGACAATCATCGGAGTTCTGTATGACTCTGCATTCATCGTATATGTATCATGCCGCATTGTCATTACGCTCCGCTTCGCAAATAAGTTCAACCAATTTATCAATCAGTCCGATTGCATCTTCTGTCCGCATCTGGTCAAACAGCAAAAGCAGAATAACCGTAGATAAACAACTAACACCACGTTCAAGATCACTGTATGAACGTGGTGTTAATTTTAATCTCTCGGACATCGCTTCTTGAGAAATGTTCAATTCTTTGCGAAAGACTTTCAAGAAATCTCTTAAGTATTCCTTTACGGCATTTTTGTATGTTCGCATTATTTAAGACCTCCATATTTCGACAAGTAATACAGAGATCTTACATTCTGAATCCGCATATAACCACGAGGTGTACCTCGCAAATGTTAATCATTTTGACAGAATAGTGCATTTCTTTTTATATGATTACAATTTTGAAGATATTTGGGTTCACCCGGACAAGTATATAAATACACTAAAAAAATACAAAGCAGTATTATCGCCTGATTTCAGTATGTATATAGAAATAAACCCTGTTCTGCAACTTTACAATACATTTAGAAATCGATGGGTTGGAGCCTATCTTTCAGAAAAAGGAATTAAAGTCATCCCCACGGTAAATTGGGGGCTTGAAAACACTTTTGATTTCTGCTTTAATGGTATTGAGAAAGGTTCAACAGTTGCAGTCTCAACTTATATGGTTTCTGAGCATGGCAATCACAAAGCTCAAAAAGAATTCTTCTTAAAAGGCTATGATGAGATGCTGAGAAGAATTGAACCTGAAATTGTAATTTGCTATGGCGAGCCATTTCCTGAAATGGGAGGCAATATTCTCTATATCGACTATGAATTAAGTTCTTGGCGACATTACGGAGATGACGAGATTTTTCCAATTAAATTCATGACTGGAAATATAGAGACGACTTTATACACTTACGCAAAAAACTTTACCGGCAATATTATTTCTGAAACGAGTAAAGGTGGCGGCAG
>JAZSPX010000065.1:0-2520 GCA_045537675.1 Candidatus Faeciplasma sp.
TACCCTGGAATATTGCCCTGAACAGCTCGCCTGCTTCACACGCACTGCCGATGATCAAGCCCTCTCGGTGCTTAATAAGCTTGGACTTGGGAATTCTGGGGTGGCGGTGGTAATATTTTAAGTTCGAGTAGGAAACAAGCTTGTAAAGGTTTTTAAGACCTACCAAGTTTTTAGCCAGAATTATTTGGTGGAAGCTTGGAAGCTTGTTTATATCAGTATTGTTTAAAATCGTGTTAAGTTCATCTATCGTTATATCCTCGCGCTCGTCTAAAAGTCGGCGGGAAAGGACAATGAAGATGTTTGCGTTAACGGTTGCGTCGTCGCTTGCACGGTGGTGATTGAAGTTACCAAGATTAAGCGCCTTAGCAACGTTATCGAGTGTGTGCTTGTTAAGCGAGGGCAACATATTGCGAGAGTATGGTACTGTATCAATATATGTAAAGTTAAATTGCTTGCCATGTCTTTTAACTGCGGCGTGGATGAACGAAGTATCAAAAGAAGCGTTATGTGCAACCAGTACGGGGGTATCGCCGCAGAAAGCCATGAACTTTTCCAAGGCTTCAAGCTCTTTCGGGGCGCCTGCAACCATGCTGTCGGTGATTCCCGTAAGCTCGATAATTCTGGCAGGAATGGGTCTTTCGGGGTCAACAAATATGTTAAAGGTTTCAACAACGTCTAAATTTCTTACCTTAACGGCACCGATTTCTATAATTCGCTCGGTAGCGGCGCTAAGGCCCGTGGTTTCAATGTCGAATACAATAAATTCGTCCCTAAGATGACGCTTGTCCGTACCAATGACGATGTTAGTCTCGTCGTTGACCTGATAAGCCTCTACACCGTAAATAAGCTTGAACTCGCCGCCCGATTTGCGGATATCGTCAACCTCATACATTGCATCGGGGAAGCCCTGGCAGACACCGTGGTCGGTAATGGCAATAGCACTCATTCCCCAGTTGTAAGCACATTTTACTATGTCTTTAGAAAGGGTGATGCCGTCCATTACAGACATGTTTGTGTGGCAGTGAAGCTCGACACGTTTAACGGGTGCATCGTCAACTTTTTTAATTTTCTTTACAAGGCTAATATCACGGGGCTTGATGTTTATTTCGTTATCAAACGTGTCATATACAACGTCGCCGCTGACGACAACACTTTTGCCGGGCTTCAAAGCCTCCAACAAAGCCTCGCCTTTCTTGGCAAGCTCGATGATCTTGATTGTAATAGAGCCGGAATAGTCGGTAATGGCGATTGACATTATCATTCGCTTTTCGTCTTTGGTAAGCTTTGAGGTAACGTCAAAGATATCGCCGAAAACTGTAACTTTGCCGCTGGTTTCGCTCAACTCCGAAAGGTTCGCAAGCTCGATTGTACCTTTGATTTCTTTTCCCATGATGATTGTAGCATCGGGCAGAATGGGAATATCGGGCAAGTTGATAATGTAGCTGTCGGGTTCGGAGGGCGCTTGCTGTGCCGCAGGCGCAGGTGCCGCCTTGGGTGTGATAGCTTTTAATATCTCCTGCTGTTCTTTATCGTGAGCTTCGCGGTCTACGGTAAGGGTGCCGTCAAGCTTGATGGTAACCTGTTTGCCAAACTGAGAATAGATGATTTTGGGCAGAACTTCTTCAATTCCAGCGCGTTTTAAAAGCGTCTCTCCGCCGTTTTTAAGTATAATTCTAAGCTCGTTGCCGTTAATCTCATAGTCGGCATTATCTAAAAATCCGTTTATGGGAATTCTTCTTTTAAGCTCGCTGATAACGCTGGGGATAACAGCCAAAGAGAACAATTCGGAAGGATATTTAGGTTTTATGTATATATCTTTAAGGCCCAATACAGGCTTTAAATTAGAGGCAAAAGCCTTCAAATCCTCTGAAGAGACGACGTGTGAAAACTGAATTTCAACAGCCATCGAGGTTTTATCCTGAGAGAAGCCCATTCTTAAAATCAGACCGTCAGCTACATTTTCGGGTATTAAGTTGTCATAAGCGCTGAAAAATTCAGACACTGTTTTGTAGCTCATTTATATCATCCTTATAATTTATTTATCTCTTCCAAAAGCGCAGATAACGCTTCGTTTTCGGGATATTTTCCAAGTAGTTTGTCTTTTTTGAATATAACCGCACAGCCGTCGCCGCCTGCAAGACCGATGTCAGCTTCCTTAGCCTCACCCGGGCCGTTAACAACACAGCCCATTACCGCAACTGTTATATCTTTCTCTATTGTTTTCGTAGCTTCTTCAACCTTTTTAGCCAAAGAAATCAAATCGATCTTAGTTCTTCCGCAGGTAGGGCAGGAAACGATTTTCACTCCCCCACGCTTGCCGATCGCTTTTAAAATGTCAATTCCTGCGGCAACCTCTTTAACAGGGTCGTCGGTTAAAGAAACACGGATGGTTTCACCGATTCCGTCGCACAAAAGCGAGCCTATGCCGATGGACGATTTGATAAGACCCATGTTGTAAGTACCGGCTTCGGTTACTCCGAGGTGTAAGGGATAGTCAGTCATCTGCGAAATTAAGCGGTA
>JAZSPX010000055.1:0-3389 GCA_045537675.1 Candidatus Faeciplasma sp.
CTTGTATGTTTCTCATTGTTCAATTTTCAAGCTACCGTTGCATCCCCGTTTTTTCGGAGTGCTTGACTATCTTACCACATCTTAATGCTCTTGTCAAGTACTTTTTAAAACTTTTTTCAAAAACTTTTTTGCGGTCTTTTATGTCTTTTCGCTCTCCTTCAGGCTCCTGCCGTCGGACAGCTTTGTTATAATAGCATCATTCGACATTAAAGTCAATAGTTTTTCATTAAGTTTTTGCAATTTGGCGTTTTGCGTCGAATTTAACAAATTGATAATTTCAAACTGTTGACTTTGCACAACCGGCTTTACATTATTCGCCATTTAAACGATTGGCTAATTGCTTATATTCATCAAGCGAGAGGGCGGTATTCAGCACCTCTAACAAGCCGGATGTTGACAGCTTTTCGGGCAGATCGAGTTCTTTTAATAGCTGCGAGCGTTTTGCCGAGCTATCCCTCCCTCCGAAAAAGCCGTCTTCAAACAGATCTATTCGTTCAATGCGTTTGGTAGAGGGCTTCGGCTCGCCGATGACACCAGCTTTCTCGAACGCCTCTTTTAAAACGGCAAGGTTAACCCCCTCTACCCCAAGCTTACCTTCGGCTGAGGGAGCGAGCTTTCGTTTCTCTTTGCCGAAAATATCGGGAATGTAGACGTTGCGAACCTTATCGACGGGCACCATACCTTTTATATATCCGCGGATTTTGAACCCTGCCGAGTCGCTGTCAGTAAGAATGGTTATTCCGCCGTGGTGTGCATACCATTTAATCAGCGCCTTGGTTTCTTCGTTTTTAAAGACGCTGAAGCCGTTAGTGACAATAATCGGGCAGTCAACGACGCCCGATAAGTGGATTTTATCATATTTTCCCT
Source organism: Candidatus Faeciplasma sp. (assembly GCA_045537675.1). Taxonomy (GTDB): domain Bacteria; phylum Bacillota; class Clostridia; order Oscillospirales; family Ruminococcaceae; genus Faeciplasma. The sequence goes on from JAZSPX010000055.1 coordinate 868, forward strand.
CGACAATGAGGGCACCTTCGATGTGGAGCATAAGTTACCTCAGAGAAAGCATTTGTGAAATTGCGGTTTCTAAAAGAATTCTTTGGTCGGTGCGTGTCGATTTCATTTCGATGTCGCACTTTGAGAGAATTTCTATGCAGGCACGCAGTTTTTCGATTGGAATGCGCGAGCAGTCACGCATGGCGTTTTTAACGGCAAAATCGCGGCCGCGATAGCTGTAATCCTCTAAAATATCGGCGACGCCCCTGCCTGTCTGATAGGCAAGCTTTGCACGGTAGAGGTCTAAGAACGCGCCAGAAATTACAGACAAAAGCGGAATGCTTTCTGCCTGCTTGGCATAAAGCTCGGGCAGGATGGTGAAAGTTAAGTTCCTGTCGCCGCTTGTTACGGCACGGGCAAGCTTATAGGCGTCGGTATCGAGCTGACCCGAAACGAGCGAGTCGATAACTTCGTCGGTAATTTCACCCTTGCCGACGTATGCCGTGAGCTTATCGCATTCATTATTAATAGTAAGCAGATTGCAAAGGCAAAGCGAAGCGAGATATTCTGCAGACTTTGGCGAAATGGTGCAAAGGTCTTTTCCGACACGGGACTGAATGTATTTTACAAGCTCGTTGGGGCGTTTAAAAGCAAATTCGCACGAGGCACCGATTTTAGCTACACTGTCGGAAAGCTTTTTGTTTTTAGAGGTGAGAGTCTTTTTCCCTCCGCAAAGGTCAGTGCCTGTTGAATAGAAAATGACCGTTGTGGTTTCGCCGTCGATATTCGCCAGAACCTCTAACAGATATTTAAAATCGTCTGCCTTTAAGCTTTCGGCGTTAAGGTCGTTGACCGCAACCACTACCCTGTCGGCAAACATGGGCAGAGATTCGCAGACATCGGCAAATTCGCTTACGTCGAACCCCGAGCCTGAGAAGAAGTGATAGTTCATGTCCTTGGCTTCATCGGGTACAAGCTTGGCGATCAGCTTTTTTGAAATGGTTTCAAGGGTGGCAACGTCCTTGCCCCAGAAGAAGTATGCAGGCATTATTTTGCCCGATTTAATTGATTTTACAAGCTCGTGGTCGGTCATGTTGGGCATAGGGTTCCCCTCCTTATTATATAATAGGTGTGAAATATATATGGCGATGCAGGAAATAGCGAGTGTCGGGTTTCGCGCGGCATTTCAAGTTGAGCGACGGCGAAACTTGGAAATTTGCCGCTGTGGAAGCCGGTGCGAGCGCCGTTAGGGCAGGTTGATTGAAATGATGGTGTCGCCGTAATAAACAAGTTGCCCGCCATTGTTGACAACGCTGACACCTTGAAGAATGCAGACGTTTGCAACGGTGCCCACATTATAATAACTATCTTTAGAAACGGCAACGCTTTTGCCGTTTTGAGAAATAACCAGCAAATCATCTTTTAGCCGTATATTATAACCATAGGCATTAATGCTTGATGGCAGGGGCGCATACTCAACCTCTCCGCCAAATATGTAACTATCCTTTGGAAGATACATAACGTTTGGTTTAACGCTTAATTCTTTAAGATAGGCAGAATAGGCCGCCTCTCCGTTTTCACCTATTATAATGGTATTTACGGTTGTTATGCCGTTGCGCTCGATATAGTCTTCGCATTCATCGGCCATTGTGCCGCCGCTGTCAACATCAATTATAATACATTCGTCGTTATTTCGCAATAGCGCACAGCAGTTTGTGCCAGAGGTTAAAATTTCAATTCTTACGCCCCGGCTTGTGTTTATTTCAAACACAGTTGAACAAATAAAGATGCAAAGCCCTGTGACCAATGAAATTACCACAAGCTTATTGCTTCTTTTAAGGATAAAGGCGGCGCAAGACAACACGATTATAATGGCAATGACAGCATAAACGTTTGTCAGCCCTGTCGGCAGATAGGTAAATTTAAGTGCGCTTAGCTTTTCACAGGCTGATATTACAAGCTCCGTCAGCTTGCCTGCAACCAAAATTAGTGGCGAGAGCATTTGTGCGCAGCCGCAGGCGCAGAACAGCATGCCCAGACAAATTGCCGCCGAGCAGACAGGCACCAGCACCATGTTTGCAAGAGGGGCGATGAGCGAAACCTCGTTGAAATGCAAAAGAACAAACGGCATTGTGCACACACTTGCACAAGTGCAGGCGATAAAATATTTCGCTATAAAGCGGTTTGAGCCGAGAAGCTTATTAACATAGGTTGCAGCAACGCTTACACCAAACGTGCCCGCCAAAGAAAGTCGGAAAGAAACGTCGGCCGCTGCAAACGGGTTTGAAAGCATGATTAAAAGTGCGGCTATGCTTAGAGTGTTAAGCGCATCGCCTCGTCGGTTAACAAGGGTTGAAAGAATGTAAACGCTAATCATTATTGCGGCACGAACGCAGGAAACTCGACAGCCCGAGAAGATGACAAATGAAACGACCCACCCCTCGGCAACAATGGCAGAAAGAAGCTTTGGACAGCGAAGTTTATTCAGCACGAAAATCAGCGCAAAGGCGATTACCGAAACGTGAAGCCCCGAAACTGCGCTT
>JAZSPX010000046.1:0-2310 GCA_045537675.1 Candidatus Faeciplasma sp.
ACTGCTATGGAGCGCTTAAAAAACGCTCGTGTTGCAGTTTTTGGCGTTGGCGGTGTTGGCGGTTATGTCTGCGAGATGCTTGCACGCTCGGGCGTGGGGCACATAACCTTAATTGACAGCGACGAGGTAAGCGAAACGAACCGCAACCGTCAGATTATTGCGCTTGAAAGCACCACGGGCAGACCCAAGGTCGAGGTCATGCGTGAGCGAATTTTAGACATTAACCCTAACGCTTCGGTAACTGCTTTGAATGTCTTCTATACGCCCGAGAATGCCGATGAATACCCACTTGACGGGTATGACTATGTTGCTGACTGCATCGACACAATGACCTCGAAAATAGAGCTTATTATGCGTGCTAAGGCGCAGGGGGTAAAAATCATCAGCGCAATGGGTGCAGGCAACAAGCTTGACCCCACGGGGTTTGAGGTGAGCGATTTATATAAAACCTCGGTTTGTCCGTTGGCAAGAACCCTGCGTTACGAGCTGAAAAAGAGGGGAGTTAAGTCGCTCAAGGTAGTTTACTCGAAAGAGGAACCCAAAAAGCCGCTTGGCAAGGTCGATGGAGAAAACTTCGGCAGGCATATTCCTGCGTCGGTTGCATTTGCACCCTCGGCAATGGGGATTGTTATGGCGAGCGAGATCGTTAAAGATTTGATTGGATAATGGGGTTTAGCCGTCCGTATTCGGGCGGCTTTTTGTTGTGTGCGTCGGGCGAAGCCCCGCCCAGCGGGGGCTGGGCGCCCTGTGCGCCGCGTGGCGGCGCCCAGGGAAGCGGCGGCGACAGCCGCCGCAGGGCTTCGCCCTCACCTTAGCTGTGCGCATTTTTAGGTAACGGACTTTTAATCCGTCACGCCGACCGAATCGCTCACCCTGCAAACGAATGTGTGCTTTGGAAAATGTTCACCTTTTCATGCGTCAAAAACAGCTCGTTTTTCAACCGTGCAGGAAAGATAACATCTTTGCCGAAGCGTTCACGCAGTCGGTCGGATACTTTATCCAAGGTTTCAAGCTTTTGCGCCTTGTCAGAATCGGCAAACAGCGAACATTGCCGCTCTATTTTCGAGGATATGAGGTTTATCCCTCTTATCCCCACAGCACGAATCGGCAAGTGCCAATCGAAGTTTTTTAAAAACAGCTTAAACCCGTTTTGCGCCAAAAGAAGTGCCGAGTTTGTCGGGTAATCAAGCTGTGCCTGAAACTCGTGATAGTCAAGGTCTTTTGTCTTTACACTTATGCACACGCCGCCTGCGCATTGGCAAGCGCTTCGCAAACGTCGGCAAACCTCCTCGGCCAGCGAGAGCATTACCTGCCACACCTGTTCATTTGTGTAAAGATCTTGGCGGAGGGTCGTCGAGTTGCCCATCGACTTAGCATCTGCCTCATATCCCATTTCGTGAACAACGGCATCGTCATAGCCGTTAACAGCGCGCCAAAGCCACATACCGCCCTTGCCAAGGTGCCTCACAAGCATCCTGGGGTCCGAGGAAGCTAAGTCGCCAAGCGTGTGAATTCTCATCTTTTCAAGTTTTCTTGTTGTTGCAGGGCCGATGCCTATAAGCTCGTTAGCGGCAAGAGGGTATATCTTTCTTTTATAGTTGTCATGTGATAAAACCGTTATTGCGTCGGGCTTTTTCATGTCCGAGCCAAGCTTTGCAAGCACCTTTGTAAAGCTGACCCCTACCGAAATGGTTAAACCAAGCTCGGCTTTAACTTCCTCTTTAATGCGATAAGCTATCTCCTCGCTTGTGCCGAAAAGATAATGCGAGCCTGTAACGTCAAGCCAGCACTCGTCCATTCCAAACGGTTCTATCATGTCGGTATATCTGGCGTAAATCTTTCGCACCTCTTTAGAAATGCGTGAATATTCATGCATTCTCGGCGGTACGATGACAAGATGAGGACACTTTTGCTTTGCTTCATAAATCTTTTCGGCGGTTTTAACGCCAAATTCCTTTGCAATATAATTTTTTGCTAAAACTATGCCTGCCCTATCCTCGATACTGCCGCAAACGGCAACCGGATGACCGTTAAGAGAAGGGTTGTCACGGCACTCGACCGAGGCATAGAAATTATTCAAATCACAGTGTAAAATATCCCGCATGCGGCTTACCTCCATTTTAAGAACAAATGTTCTTGTTTGGTAAGCCAATTTTAGCACATATGTTCGCATTTGTAAAGAGGGAAGTTTTACACATCAGACCATTTTTCGGGACAGTTGGCAAAGCTTGTCGGCCGGTGCGAAGGATAAAAAGGCTCGTTACCCAAAAATGCGCACAGCTAAGGTGAGGGCGAAGCCCTGCGGCGGCT
>JAZSPX010000260.1:0-1900 GCA_045537675.1 Candidatus Faeciplasma sp.
AACAAAACGATGAAGGGCACAAAGCAAAGCACCATAAGCGTTAACATATAGTTAAGCATAAGCATTGCCGCAAGCACACCAATAATGATAAAGCAGTTTTTAACAAGGTTTACAATAATGTTTGTAAACATCATCGAAATCGCATTGGTGTCGTTGGTAACACGGGTTACAAGCTTACCGACGGGTATGTTGTTAAGCTGTGCGTGCGAAAGGCTTTCAATGTGAACAAACAAATCCTCACGGATATTTGATAAAATCTTCTGGCCTGTTTTTTGCAGAATTATTGCCTGAATGTAAGAGCAGATAAGCGAAACGATTAAAATTACAGCATATGCTGCAACATAAACCAAAAGCTCGCTCATTGCAAAGTCTTCTTTAATCATCTCCTCAACCTTACCTATAATAAGAGGAGAAACAACGTTATATGCCACCGAGAAGAGCATTACCAGCAAAACAAGCACAAAGTTAAACCAATAGGGCTTTGCATAAACAAGTAATCTCTTTGTGATCTCGCTGTCCTTCATGTTTCGGTCAAAGCCAATGGCTTCTTTCTTATCCTTCATTGAAAGATAAGCGATTAAGAAGATAAGCGACAGAATGCCGACAACGCCGCCAACAACTAAAAGGGGAAAGTACTCATACATTTTCGCTTACCTCCTTGTCGTGATTTGAATGCATATCGTCAAGTCGCTGAAGCTCTACCATCGTGCGGTAATCAGCACAGTTGTCATAAAGCTCGCGGTGCGTGCCGACAGCCACAATTTTGCCGTCGTCAATAAAAATGATCTTATCCATCTTTTCAATGGTGGTAATTCTGTGTGCGATCAAAATTGTGGTCTTGCCCTTTCTTACCTCACCAAGGTTTGCAAGAATCGACTTTTCTGTCTTAACGTCAACCGCCGAAACCGAGTCGTCCAAAATGAGGATAGAAGCATTCTTCATCAACGCACGGGCAATCGAGATTCTCTGCTTCTGTCCGCCCGAAACGGTAACGCCGCGCTCGCCCAGAATGGTCTTATATCCCTGCTGGAAGCCCTCGATATTCTCGTGAACGTCGGAAAGCTTTGCGGCATTCACGATGTCGTTTTCGTCGCCGCCGTCAGTCGCAAATGCAATGTTGTTTTCAATCGTGTCACTAAAGAGGAAGTTGTCCTGCGGCACATAAGCGCAGTGGTCACGCACAGTTTTAATCGGTATAGTGTTAATGTCACGCCCGTCGAGGAACAAGGTGCCGTCGGGAATGTTATATGTACGCAAAATAAGGTCAACCAGTGTCGTCTTGCCCGAGCCTGTTTTACCGATTATGCCGACGTTTTCGCCTGCATTAATTTTTAAAGAAACATCGCTCAGAACGTCATATTCGCCGTTGGGGTAGCGGAAGGTGAGGTTTTTGAATTCAATGCCGCCCTTAATGGGTGCCGAGTCGGTAGCGTTTTCAGCGTCAACAACGTCGGGTTTTGTGTCCAAAAGCTCGCTTATTCTGTCAAGGCTTGCCTTTCCGCGTGAACGCATTTCAATAAGCTGAGAGATTGCCATTACCGGCCAGATGATTGCATTGAAGTAGCCGATGAATTCAACAAGCTGGCCTGCGTTAAAGGTGCCGTTATATACCAAATATCCGCCATAACCTAAAATTACACAGATTACCGACTGAATTAAAAGGGTAACGGTAATGTTAAGCGCAACCGAAAGCTTGGTGTAAGCAACGTTAGTATCCTCGTTAAGCTTGTTAAGCTTCTTGAATGACATAAGCTCCAAGCCCTCTTTAACAAAAGCCTTGATTACTGCAATACCTGCAAAGCTTTCCTGAGAGTGGTCCGAAAGACTTGAAAAAGCTTCCTGTCGTGCTGCCCACTTAAGGGTCATATATTTTCCGACAACCAAGCCTGCTGTTAACATA
>JAZSPX010000122.1:0-3979 GCA_045537675.1 Candidatus Faeciplasma sp.
CGAAGTTGCATCTCTTATCTTCACCTTCACTCCTGAAACCGACCTTGAAAACGTTTGGTTCTCTTCTAAGCAGAACGTATGGAACGGCCAGGGCGTTAGCTACTACCTCGACAACATTTCCATCACTGAAGGCATCGAAGAAGTTCCCGTTGAAGAAACTCCTGCTGTTGAAGAAACTCCCGCTGTTGAAGAAACTCCCGCAGTAGAAGAAACTCCTGCTGTTGAAGATGCTCCTGCTGCTGAAACCGGCTTGGCACTTGCAATCGTTCCTATGATCGTTGCTGCAGCTGCTGTTGTTCTTTCCAAGAAGAACTAATTAATCGTTATTAGCAAAAGCCTCCCCGAGTGGGAGGCTTTTTGTTTTGTGACGGCTGCAGATTTTTTTCATATATTGACAATTTTGCTTTAGCATGTTAAAATTATTTTGGTTATATGTTTAATACTGATTTAATTAGGAATGTGAAACATGAAGAGCATTATTAGATTTGCGAGCAGCCTGATCGCTGCATGCGTTATGTTTAGTCTGATGAGTGTTATTGGGTTTGCCGAAGAAGCGAGTGTAATTTTTGAAGGCGGAGCTGAGGACTTCATTTTTGTTGATGACAACGATTTGTTTGACGGCTTTAAAGGGCTTATGCCGGGTGACAGCGTAACACAGAGGATTGTTGTTGAAAGCAAGAAAACACGGGCAGGCTATGTGAAAATTTATCTGCGCGCTGTGCCTCACGGAGAAGATAACCCCTTGAGCGACGAGGTTGCCAAGACCGAAACCGTTGATTCGATGAACGAATTTCTTAGTCAGCTTTCGATGAGTGTAACCTGTGACGGGGATCTGATTTATAAAGCCTCGCCAAACGAGCTTGAGGGACTTGAGGAAAACGTTTTGATCGGCACATTTGGCTATGGTGACAAGAAAACGCTTGAAATAACCCTTGACGTGCCGATAACCTTAGACGATGATTTTCAGAACGCTAAGGGCGAGATTGACTGGATTTTTACCGCCGAGGAGATAACAAAGGAAGAATATAAGGAAACTCTTGTTCACATAACAGGCTCGAAGTATTTGGACGGCAAGGACCCCGACGCTGACGACGTGTTTGCTTTTGCTTTATATAACCAGCGAGGGGAAATTATTCAGACAACGACAAACAAGCTTTCTGAAATTTCGTTTGCGCCCATGTGGTTAGAGCCGGGTGTGCACACCTTTACCGTCCGTGAAATTGACGGCGGAGAGGAAGGCATTTTGTATGACTCGACAGCCTTTAAGATTTATGTGAGCATTGACGATGACGGCGAATGGAATTCGAGCTATTACAGCGGCGGCAACGGCTTTGGCTGGTTTGTTTTCAACAACTTTACAGAGGACGAGTTTGGACCGACAGACCCCGAAGAAGCCGGCATCGACGGCGAAGACGAGATTTATATTTCGTCGGGCAGCGAGGAAACCGCCCCTTCGGAAAGCGGCAACAACGGTTGGCTGTCTTCGGCTATGATTGTGATTGCCGTGATTCTGGCGGTAATTGCTGCGGTGATTATTGTCAATAAGAAAAAAGAAAATAAGTAAAGAATAAGCGCTTGCGAAGCTGTCGCAGGCGCTTGTTTTATTATTTCATGTTGATTGACTGTATGCCCGATTTCATAACGATTCGGCGCAGGTGTTTGTTATACATAAACGGGCATTTGAGCAGCTTTGCAGTAAGCTTAAGGCGCTGTTTGCGGGTGAGGGTCTGATATCTTTTCAGGATTTCTTGCGGTGTGTGCCACGGCTTGTTGAAGGCGTCGGCAAGGGCGCTGGCGCTGAGTATTGCCGAGCTTACCCCCTCGAGCGATGACGGGCTGATGAAGCCTGCTGCCTCGCCTATTAAAAAGATACCCTGCTTGCCAAGGCAAAAGCTATTAAGCCCTGTTGGGCGAAGGACTAAGCAAGCCTCGGTTTTGATGGGTTTTTGGAGCTGAATGCCATGCTCTGAAAGCTTGGTCTTTTGGCTTTCAAAGGCTTGTTTTGCGGTTTTTACGGGGTAGGCACCGCCGAAAATGAGGTATCCGTCTTTAGAAACCGTCCACGAGTAACAATCGGTGTTTTCGCTGTCGAAAACGCAGGAATAGAACGGCGTGGGTGATTCATCTTTAAACCACTGCTGAATGCTTAAATACTCTCGGGTTTCAAGCTTGGGGCAGATGTAATTTCGCACAGATGATTTAGCACCGTCGGCACCGACGATGAACTTGGCACTTGCGGTTTTGACCTCGCCGTTAGAAGTATATGTAACGGTGTAGCCGTTACCCTCTTTAAAAACATTTGTAACAGTGCCCTGCTCGATGGTGACGGTTTTGGGGATGCTGCCGATGAGCCACATATCGAACTTGTGGCGGTTGAGGTTTATATACATTCGTTGGTAGTGGCGGACGAGGTTCGAGTCGAGGTCGATGGTTTTGACCGAGAATATCTGCGGGTCGCACAAAACGTCTTTTGGCAGGTTTAAGCCGAAAGACGTGAGCGCTTTTTGGGCATCGGGCGCAAGAAGGCCGCCGCAGGGCTTGGAAAATGCGCTCCCCTCGCCTTTTTTGTCTATCGCAAGGACTTTGTATTTCGGGTCTATCTGCCGGGCAAAAATTGCGCCCGCAGGGCCAAGACCGATGAGGATTATGTCGTACATGAGGTCTCCTTAGTCTAACAGTTCTTCGTCGTCAGGGTCGACAAATTTGACTTTCTTTCCTTGGGATTTAACAAAGCGTTCAATACGCTCGATGATATAGTCAAGATCTTTCTTGGGAATTACTGCTCCGTATTCGCCATACCACGTTGGTTTCTTTTCAACATAGACAATTAAAACGTCACTATCCTGTTCGTTTTCGTCAGTTATAAACGAGGCTACTTTATATCCTGCTTTTATGTAAATAATCTCATCAAAAACGGCTATTTCACCGTTCTTAAGTCGGTCTAATGCTCGGCGTTTCTTCATTCCTAACAAAGGGCTATTTCCGTTCTTTTTAAAAACCAAATCCCAATATGAAGTTTCAGCAAGTTCTTCAATATGCTTTGGCCAAGGCAAGTAATTATCATTACCCTTTCTGGGTATTCGTCCGCCAAAAACAGCGTTTACTATGAGACCGATGCCGAAAAGCTTTCGTGTGTTCACAAAATATCTTTGTGTAGATAATTCAACAACACATACATCGGCAAAATGCTCGCCATCGTTTACAGAATTAATAACCCTGTCATCGACGCGGTCTGTCAATATGACGATGCCTTTAGAGTAAAATACTTTATAGAAATTAATATTTGTTGATGAAACAAGCGTGTTTTTTAATTTGCTGAAGTTGGAATCGGCAATATTCAAAATTCTTTCGTAAATGTCAAAGCTTAAATGAGCAATTTCAAATACAATTAACGATTCGATAGTTGCGTTCGGATTATGCTCCTTAGTATATTGAAAACGATAATTAAACTGAACCGGTGTTATTTCTTTTATAAGGCAATCGGACTGCTTGCCAAAACGACTGACACGTTTGAGGATTCTTGATTTGATGGTTTCTGGATCGTCCCCGTTTTTAGGGCAATAATACCACACTCTTGACTTTTTATAGTCACGAATCCTTTCTACATGCGCAATAGGGCGAAGTGTAAAAAGCGTCAAAATAATGGAAACAATAAAACTGGAAATAGTGATAGCAACAATGATTACGTCAGAAACATTTTTATTGTCCAAGTAAAGTGCAGCAGCAAATGCCGCAACGATTAACACCAAAGGAGAAAAGCTTATAATAGTACATATAGCTGTGTGCTTTAATTTTGGAAATTTCATTGTTAGCCCTCCTTTAACTATGCTAAATAAATCATAACATAGTTTTTTGGGGGAGTCAATCGGAGCTGATGATAAAGCAATATTATCTCAAGAATTCAGCGACAGCTGAATTTCTTGTATAGTTAGCCCGAGCGACAGCGAAGGGATAACTATTGGGTTCTGAACCTAATGCC
>JAZSPX010000030.1:0-1838 GCA_045537675.1 Candidatus Faeciplasma sp.
ATTGAGGGCAGACGCTTTGCAAGCATGCTTTTGCCCGAGCCGGGCGCGCCTATCATTATAACGTTATGGCCGCCGCATGCCGCAACCTCTAACGCTTTTTTGGCAGACTGCTGACCTTTGACATCGCAAAAGTCAAGGGTCTCGGCATAGTCGTTTACCTTTGGAACATAGGGTGGCATTTTTTCGATGAAGCTGTAACCTGTCAGGTGGTCCAAAAGCTGAGCGAGAGTTTCAACGCCGTAAACCTCTACCCCGTCGATAACAGAGGCTTCATAAGCGTTGTCCTTGGGGACGTATACTTTTTTAACGCCCTGTTTTTTAGCAAGGATAACCATTGGCAGAACGCCGTTTACGGGACGAAGGTCGCCACCTAACGAAAGCTCACCGATGAAAACACTGTCTTTAACGGCTTCATCGGGAATTCGGGACATGGCGCACAAAACAGCAACGGCAATCGCAGCATCGTGGCTTGAGCCGCCTTTTTTAACGTCGGCAGGGGCTAAGTTGACCACAATGTTTGCGGCAGGAAATCTTAAATTTGTTGAACGGAAAGCGGCTTTAATTCTTTCACGGGATTCTTTTACCGCAACATCGGCAAGGCCGACGATATCGAAACGCTCTATTCCCTTGCTTAATTCAATTTCTACATCAACAGAAAAAGCGTTCATTCCCATTAAGCCCAAGCTTTGAACTTTGCAAAACATTTTGTTGACCGCCTGCCTTTCGTGCGTTTTTATTTATTTTACACCATTTGGCGGCTTTTTTCAACCTTTTTAAGGAAATTGCCGCATTTGTGAAAGGCCCCGCCTGCCCGCCCCCGAAGGGGCGGCCGGCCCCCAAAAGCCGAAGGCTTTTGGGGGAGCCCACCGCGCCTGCGGCGCGGTGGGCGCGGCGGCGCCGCGCAGGCAGCCGAATTTGACGCAAAACGACGGCAAAAGCACAAACTTTTCTTTGCGGAATTGCCAAAAGCACTTGAACTTGGCAAGCAAAAGTTGTATACTATTAATGATACCGTGGCTGAATATATTTACTTGAAGGGAGATACATAAAAAATGAGAGAATTAGAGCTTTACAAGCTTTGGCTTGAAAACGCAACCGAAGACGAGGACCTTGTCAACGAGCTTAAGGCTATTGAGGGTGACGAAGAAGCTATTAAGGACAGATTCTATCGTGACCTTGAATTCGGTACAGGCGGTCTTCGCGGTGTTATCGGTGCAGGCTGCTTCAGACTTAACATCTACACCATTCGCCGTGCAACACAGGGCTTGGCTGACTATGTTAACGGAGCATTTGAAAACGCAAGCGTTGCAATCGGTTACGACTCGAGAATCAAGTCTGACGTTTTTGCCAAAGAAGCTGCTAAGGTTTTGGCAGGCAACGGAATCAAGGCTTACATCTACCCCGAGCTTATGCCTACCCCCATGCTTTCGTGGGCAGTAAGGTCTTTGGGTTGTAAGGCAGGTATTGTATGCACAGCTTCGCACAACCCTGCGAAGTATAACGGCTATAAGGCATATGGCGAGGACGGCTGTCAGATGACTATTGAAGCTGCTGACATTGTTCTTGCAAAGATCAATGACGTGCCCATGTTCGGCGGCGCTAAGCTTGTTGACTTCGACGAGGGCGTTAAGTCGGGCATGATCGAGATTATTTCCAACGACGTTGTTGAGGCTTACCTTGACGAGGTTGAAAAGCAGCAGGTCCACCCCGAAGTTTGCAAGACCGCAGGCTTGAAGGTTGTTTACACACCCTTGAACGGCAGCGGCAATAAGCCTGTAAGAGCTATTTTGAAGAGAGTTGGCATTAACGACGTTACCGTTGTTCCCGAACAGGAATGG
>JAZSPX010000238.1:0-2250 GCA_045537675.1 Candidatus Faeciplasma sp.
ACATGGCTACGATCCGACTTAGTCTCCCTTTTCAAGAACTCGTGCAGACTTGCAGATTAAACCCTTATCGTCAAACGATGCCATGTCGTTAACGTTAAATTTAAGGGAAAGCACACGGCTCTCACCGGGGTTAAGCAAATCGGTCTTTGCAAATGCACAAAGCTGATATTTTGGTTTTCCAAGCAAGCCCTGAGGTGCGCTGTAATAGACCTGAACGACTTCCTTACCGGCAACTGCACCTGTGTTTACAACCTTGGCATTAACGGTTATAACGCCATTGCTGTCACATGCAGAGTCTGCAGAAACATCAAAAGTTGTGTAAGACAGGCCGTAACCAAAGGGATAGTTTACACACTTGTCAGCGTTGGGTATAGTTTCAAAATAGCGGTAACCGACATAAATATCATCGGTATATTCAGCATAGCTTTCAGATTCGTTGAAGTTATAGGACGAGGGATAATCGTCGAAGCAGGAAGCAAAAGTATCGGTAAGCTTACCAGAGGGGTTAGCATCGCCGCAAAGAATATCAGCTTCAGCCAATCCGCCTTCCATACCAGCCTGCCACGCAAGCAAAACAGCTTCGATCTTACCGTTATTCTTAAACCACGAGGTATCAACCATGCCGCCGACATTAAGCACTACGACTACTCTGTCAAAATTATCGGTAACGGTTTTAACCATGTTTTCTTCGGCCTCGGTCAAATAGAAGTCACCGTCGCCCTTAATTCCCTTGCGGTCGCCCCCCTCCCACGAGAAGCGGCAAATGCTGATGATTGCAACATCGGCAAAAGCTTTTGCTTTTGTTACAAGGTCGGCAGGAACTTCGGGTTCATATGTACCGCCGGGGTTTCTGCCTTCGGCATATTGTTTTTTTACCTCGTTACGATAATAGTTGCTCAAGTCAGTAAACACACGAAGCTTATGTTCATTTTCTTTAATATCCATAGCGTCGCAGAGGTTGCGTGTATATGCAACGGTTACGTCGCCGCTTCCCCCTCCACCTTTAACATAGTCGGCACTTGCTTTGCCGAAAAGTGCAACACGGGCACCTTTTTTAAGAGGCAGCAGCGAATTGTCGTTCTTAAGCAAAACCATACCTTCGCAAGCGGCCTTGCGAGATAAATCAATATGCTTCTGCGAGCCTGTAATACGTCTGCCATCTTCACCAAGAGGCAAGCCGTGTAAATATTTTAATCTTTGCCATTTAATCATAATTAATCTCTCCTTTGCGGAAGTTGATAGATTTATAATATCATTTATAAGCACAAATTGCAATATTTGAAAGAAAAATATGTAACAAAAATAGCCCCATTTTTCATGAGGCTATGAATTATACTCAAACACTAAACAGATACGCACAGACAAATCTGTCGGTATTATTCTTCCGGTTTTTCAGACTTCTTCATTTCAAAGTGAATAAGTACGCTGAGTAAAGCACGAAGCAAAATTACAGCACCCAAAATATAAAGCTCTCCCATCTCACGAACCAAGACGGTCTTAAGAATCTCTGCGGCCATTTTGAATTCAAGACCTGTTGCGAGTCCTTTAGCAAGATTAGCCTGCAAGTCCAAGTTCTTCTTCATGAATGTATTCTGAATATACTCCCAAAAAGCCTTGATTGCAGACCATGTTACAACAAAAATACCCAAAATTTCAAGAACAGAAATAATATATGGAAGTACAGTTTCGATTACAGTGTGAATAACGTTCATTTCATTCTCCTTAAATTTTATTCTGTGATTATTATAACTTGTAAAGGGAAACTTGTCAATAAAGGGTGAAAAGCTGTTTTTCTATCGTAAGTCGAGCATAGCGAGACTTTTTGTTGTGTGGTAACACGCAGGCAGCGAAAAACAGCGTTGCCGCTTGCGGCAGGAAAGGACTTCGTCCTGACAGCTGTTTTTCTATCGTAAGTCGAGCTATGCTCGACTTACGATTGGATTGATGAACCTAATTTTTCGCACAGACTTTTGTTTAAACCGAAAGATTGAGAAGCGAAAAATAAGCGAATCACGATGTGATTCGCAGGTTCGAATGTTAACACAACAAAATTAAAAGTCCTCATCCCGTTTGGGATAAGGACTTTTAATGGCGCGTCTCACAGGATTCGAACCTGTGGCCTACTGCTTAGAAGGCAGTTGCTCTATCCAACTGAGCTAGAGACGCATATGTTGGAGCGGGTGATGGGAATCGAACCCACGCGACCAGCTTGGAAGGCTGGAATTCTACCATTGAACTACACCCGCATGG
>JAZSPX010000159.1:0-6734 GCA_045537675.1 Candidatus Faeciplasma sp.
GGTGAAGTAAAGTGTCACAAAATCAAGGTTAAAGTCGTCAAGCCTGTTCGAAAGCTTCATCGTCTGCGAATTCAACAGCTCGTAATAGCCCAAGCTCTTGTGGCAAAGAATCGGGAACTTAGCGCCCATGCGGTCAATAAGCTGACCGGTGCAGTTTTTGCAGCCGCCAACCTCGGTCAAAACGGGGCAGTTGACGGTTAACATAAGCGGCAACTTGCCGTAAACAATGGCACCCATAGGCACGGGCGAGGAAATCTGGCTTAGCTGGCTTGCCTTAAGCTCGAAGGAGAGAGTCAATTCCTGCAAGCCGTCCTCGGCATGGGCGAGGGCTGAAAGCGAGTTGGTTATGTTAAGTCCAAAGCCGCCCGCTGCCTCTAATTCCAAGTCTTTCGCAATTTTAATGTGTGCGGTGTTTGTACATTCTACCTTACCAAACCCAAGAGATTTGGCGAAACTGAGGGTTTCAACAACCTTACCCTCGTTAAAAGTAAACCTTGGAAGGGATAAAACCGCCTTTTCGATCGGGTAGCCTGCGTTTTTATATGTCTGTGCTTCGCCAAGGGGGATAATTATTCTTTCGGCAAGGCTTAAATCCATCAGCGCAAGCTGTTTTACCTCGTTCACCTGAACCCGAAGCGTGGGGAACTTTCTTATTCTCGGCAAGGGCGAGGGGTGGGGCATTGCAAGCGAGTTGAACTTTTTGATTTTTGTTAAAGCTTCAATGCGCTTTTCATCAAGCTCGGCAACCACTTGCCGTCTTAAATCGTTTAAAACCGAGGCAGGTATCATCAGCCCGTCTTCGGCTTCAATGTTAACCTTGCCAAGACTGTAAACCGTGTCGCCAAGGCGGTCAAGCTGTTTGATGATGGCTTCCCTGGTTGTCGGTCTGTTAATTGCTCTTTGCACGCTGAGAGAGACTAAGCCCACTTCGTTCACACCGTCACTTGCAAATATGGTTATGCCGTTTTCAAGGTCGGCTTTCAAGTTAATATCAAGGGTGAACTTTTTGCGCTCACGGCGGTAAAGCTCACGCAGCTCGGGGAAAACGTCGTTTGCCGAGGTTACGTCCTCTTTAACTCTGGCGCCGAACATTTTGGCACCAAGCTTGCCCGTCAAATAACCGTCGGTAAAGCCGCTGCGCGAAAAAACGGCACGCAAACGCTCGGTGTCAAAGCTTTTGCCGTCTAACGACGAGCGCAAAGCATCGGTTGCGGCGGCAACATATTCGGGGCGCTTCATTCGCCCCTCTATTTTTAAAGAGGCTACCCCTGCTTCACGCAAATCGTTTGCATGTTCTGCGTGGGACATATCTTTAAGCGAGAGGGCGTATTTGTCGTTTGGTTTAAAGCTTGCCGAAAAAGGCAGGCGGCATGCACCTGCGCAAAGCCCGCGGTTTGCCGAACGAGAGCCTATCATTGCGCTTAAATAGCACTGGCCCGAAACGCTCATGCACAAAGCACCGTGAACAAAAGCCTCGATCTCAATTCCAAGGGTGCAAAGCTTTTTTATTATTTCAAGGGGCAGTTCGCGGGCAACGACCGCGCGCGAAAAGCCAAGCTCTTTTGCGTGTAAAATGCCTGCCTCGGTGTGAAGCGTCATCTGGGTAGAGGCATGAATCGGCATATCGGGGCAGCAAGCCGAAACAATTTTTCTGACTGCTGCGTCCTGAATGATAAGCCCGTCAACGCCGGCTTCGCACGCAAGCTGAATTTCAAGCGCAAGACCGGTAAGCTCGGAATCGGTCACACAGGTGTTTATTGCCTGATAAACCAAAACGCCGTACTTATGACAGTCACGGACGGCCTGAATAAGCTCGTCGGCACTAAAGTTAACGGCGTTGTGTCTTGCAGAGAAATTCTTTGTGCCTAAATATACGGCATCGGCGCCCGAGCGGATTGCGGCTGTTAGCGATTCATAGCCGCCGCTTGGCGAAAGAAGTTCGATCTGTTTCATTATTATAATTCCTGATTAAAAATAGTTTTTGTTGTTAAGGCGCTCCTCAAGCTCCTGAATTCTTTTCTTTAAAGACTGGATCTCACGCTTTGCGTTTTCATAGCTTGTCTGTGCCTTGTCTGCAGAGGTCACATATTCACCGAGCTGCAAACGAATGTTGTCGGCATTTGATATTGCCTTTTCAGCCTCGTCCATCGAGTCGAGAGCGCACAAAATTGCAACGTCCATACCGCTTAAGGTCTTAGAGCTTGCAAGCATTGCGTTCATTCTTTCATCAAGCTTCTGGGCAAGGTCACGGGTATATTCTGGTGTGTTGTCGGTGCCTAAGGTGTAATCTCTGCCAAGAATTCTCACTTTAACTCTGTTTTCCATGTTGTCCCTCCGATTGTATAAAATGTATCAATTTAAGTATACAATAGTTTTCGACATATTTCAAGTGTTAGCAAAAGAAAAAGTGTTTTGGCTTTTTGGCGGCGCAAGTGCCGAAGCGTGCGCCGCAGGCGTGTGCAAGGCGTGGCGCCGCACCGCTTGCACAGCTCGCACAGCGAGCGCGCCTCGCGACGTCGGCGCCGAAACCAAAAAAATCAGCAACCCGCAAAGGGCTGCTGACTGAATTTTACTCTTCACTTGTCACAAGCTCGAAATACTCTTTAAGCTCGGCTTTAAAGGCTTCGTCAATGTTAAAGTTGCCTCTTACGTCCCAGTTGCCGCCCGGCATGCGGTAAGAGCAGACCGTAAGACCTGCATGCTCGACCAGATGCTCATAAGCGTCACGCTGTTCTTTAAAGCTTTGTGTGGTTATGTCTGTGTCCGAGTTGTTGAAAATGGTGTTGAAGATGTTTTGCATATTGCTTATAATGGTGTCTTTATAAGAATAACAGCCGTTGTTTATAAGCGAGGTGGTGATTTCGGCAAGAACACGGGTTGCAGTCTCGTCTCCTCCCTCATAAAGGGGGTAGGTGACGATCTTTCGAATATCGTCGCCCCAAAGGGTTCTTGTTGCCTGACCTTGTGTAAAGCTTGTAAGCTCGCCCGTCACTTCGTCTTTATAATAAAGGTCCTGCGGGAAAACATAGCTTGTTGTGCCGCCGAAGTATTCAACCAGACGGTTCCAGCCGTCGTTAGAAATTTTTATGTACTTATCAAACTCAATGTCAAAGGTGTCCTTAACCGCAGTAATCAAATAGTTCATGCCGCCGTTTTTAAAGTGGGTAGCAATGGTTTCCGTCGTGCCGCCAATGTCACAAACCGTTCTTGTTGAAACGGGCACAAGCTTGACCGAGTAGGTGTCGGGCAGAATTCTTAAAAGTGCAATGCCGTTAAGCTTTTCGCCCTCTGCTCCAACGAAAAGAATGGTTCGGCGGCATAAAGAATAATCAACCTCTTCAATAACGGTTTCCTGCTTGTTTTCAAGCTTTTCCTGTTCACGCTCACGCTCCTCGCGGGGCTGGGTTACAAAAACATCAAGCAGAACAACTGCTGCGCTGCCGAAAAGAACAAGACAAACCAGCATTGTCATAACATATACAAGTAAAACAGGTGCCTGCGATGCACGTTTTTTAGCCATGCTATCCCTCCTTAAGGGGTAAATTTTAAGATGTTATTGCTTTTTTTCGTTATCTGATGTATCATTAACAGGTAGGAAGGGGTGCGCCGAAGTGATGCGTGTCACCGTGCCCGCCTTTTCTTGGCCGAATATCCAATACCCATCTGCCGGAATGGGGTAATCGTTTTCGGGTATTGAAAGAATGTCCTTAACGCTTATGTTGTCAATTTCAAGACCCTTTTTTTGGGCATATTTCAAGGTTTGGCCTGTGCCGCTTTTTTCTTCTATACAAGAGCAGATAAGAAGCGACGAATTATCGACCATGAAGCGGTTTCGCTGATTGTAGCACCACGGGACGTATTCACGGTTTAAATAAATCATTTCGTCGCAGTTGTCTTTAACAAAGTTATAGTTAAAACGGTCGTGGCTGTTTAAACGGTTTATCTCCTCGGAAAAAGGGGAGACGCCGATAAGATTTATTTTTTCGGTGACGTTGAAGCGGTGCCTGTAATTGATAACGGCGGTTGCCGCCAGAATATCAAATCCTCTTGCCATGCCGGTTATAAAGGTGCGGTAACCTTTCAGGTACGCCTCGTGAATGTGGAGGTAGATGTAGGAACGGTACGCCTCGGCGTGGGTCTGGCTGTTAAGGTTGATCGGCAGTTTTTCGGGTCGGTGCCCCGAAAAGCAGGCGGTGGTTTTTGGGTCGCAAAGGTAGGGCGAAAGAATTTCGCTGTTTTTTGCGCACATTTTGCCTGCCCCCTTGCCGTTTTAACAGATTTATATACAAAATAATACCACATCGGCACGGCTTTTTCAAGAGCAATGTTAATGTGTAACTATATCGTAATTATTTTTAGGGAGGGTGGACCCCTTTGGAGAAAAAGAATTTAAAGCGTGCCTGGGCACAGATACATCTTGAAAGACTTAAGCGCAACGTTGAAAAGTGCAAAGCTTTGTTGAAAGAACCGACCGAGCTTATGTGCGTTGTAAAGGCAAACTGCTACGGTCACGGAATTGAAAAGATCATACCGTTTTTACAGGACGAAGCAGGCATTGACTGGTTTGCTGTGTCTAATCTTGTCGAGGCGATCGAGCTTAGAGACCTTGGCGTAACGGGTGAAATTTTGATTTTGGGCTATACTCCGCCCGAAAACGCACCCGAGCTTACTGAGTATGACATTATTCAGGCAGTTACCGAGCATGCGTATGCCGAAAAGCTTGCAAGATATTGCCCTGTTAACGAATCGGTGCGTGTGCACATTGCGTTTGATACGGGCATGACAAGAATAGGCATTGCGACCGAGGATATATCGAAAGCCTGTGACGAAGCAAAGAAGATTGTTAACCTTGAAAGAATTGAGGCAGAGGGGATATTCACCCACTTAAGCGTTGCCGACAGCGACGATGAGAGCGACCTTGACTATACCTCCTGTCAGATTGAAAAGCTTATGCAGGTTAAGCGCGAGCTTAACAAGCGCCTTGTTTTAACAAAATACGTGCATTTTCTTAACTCGGCAGGGCTTGCTTACCACAACGATGAAAGAAGCGACCTTGCACGCGTGGGCATCATGCTTTATGGCTTAAAGCCCAACGGCGAAAAGGCTTTGCCTGTGAAGCTTGAGCCTGTTATGGAATTGAAAGCTTGCGTTTCGCAGGTTAAAGACGTGCCCAAGGGCGCTGATATAAGCTATGGCAGAACCTATACGACAAGCCGTGACAGCAAAATTGCAGTTGTTACAATCGGCTATGCCGACGGATACCCGAGGCTTTTGTCGGGCAAGGCAAGCGTTTTAATCAAAGGCGAGCTTGCACCTGTTGTGGGCCGAGTGTGCATGGACCAGCTTATGATTGACGTTACCGACATTGACGGTGTGGGCGAGGGTGACGTTGTGACCCTCATCGGCCGTGACGGAGACAAGGAGATCACCGCTGACGAGCTTGCTTCGCTTTACGGCACGATAGGATATGAGATCGTGTGCGGAATTTCGCCGCGTGTGCCCAGAATTTTCGTGGACTAAGGGCGAGTCCCCTCAAACCACCGAAAAAAGGGCGTTTTTGGGCAAAAACGGGCAACTTTTTTGCAAAAACCTCTTGCAATTTAAAATATATGTGTTATACTATATTAAGATAAGAATAGTTTTAATGAAAGGCTGGAATTAAAAACTCCCGCCTTTTGTGTTTGTATGGAAACTTTTTTAAGGAGGGTTACTATGGAAAAGGGAAAAGGCAGAGCGATAGACGTTGTCCGCGAGCTTGCCGAGCCGCTTTGCGACGAGCTTGGCCTCTTTTTGTGGGACGTAAGATTTGAAAAAGAGGGTGCCAACTGGTACTTGCGCATTTTTATCGATAAAGACGGCGGAATTGACATGGACGACTGCGAGGCTTTGCACCGTCCGCTTGAAAAGAAGATAGACGAGGTTGACCCCATTCCTCAGAGCTATATCTTCGAGGTTGGGTCCTGCGGTCTGGCTCGCGAGCTGAAAAGACCCGAACATTTCGAGGTTTGCATCGGCGACCCGTTAAGGATCCGCTTTATAAGACCTGTAAACGGCGAAAAGGAAATAATCCGCACCCTTGCGGACTATGATAGAGAAGTTGATAAAAACGTTATAACAGTTGTTGACGATGACGGTGTTGAAACCAAGATAAATCTTTCGGACACCGCATTTGTCAAGCTTTATGACGACGGCGACCTGTTCGCATAACAAAAAGGTAAACAATTAGGTTAAATACAGAAAGGAATGGTCAAAAAATCATGAACAAGGAATTGTTTGAAGCCCTTAAGGGTATCGAATCCGGCAGCGGTATCTCGAGCGAGGTACTTATAGAAAAAATCAAGCAGGGCATTTTAAAGGCAGTTAAAAGGGATTACCCCGACACTGAAAACGTAAGAATTGAAATCGACCCCGTTAAGCAGAAGTTTGAAATGTGCTTGCTTAAGCTTGTTGTAGAGGGTGAACCCGAAGACCCCGCAAACGAAATCAGCCTTGACCAGGCAAGAACCTATATGAAGAAGATTGCTATAGGACAGATGTGCGAAATTCCTCTTTCTCCTGCAACCTTCGGTCGTGTTGCTGCATCAAGCGCAAAACAGTCCATTCGCTCCGACATCAAGCAGTTCGAGCGTGACAGACTTGTCAGCCAATATCAGGACAAGGAACACGAGCTTGTATCTGCTACCGTTCAGAAGGTAGAGCCTGCAACAGGCAACGCAATCATCACCATCGACAGC